>NZ_DAIQRQ010000078.1:0-19666 GCF_036786105.1 Ohtaekwangia sp. | reverse complement strand
TTAACGTTTAACTGATAACGACTAACAGTTTTGCAGAAAAGCCGGAATAGTCGTAAATCATTAAAAAATGATTCCAGGCATGACAACAAAAAATAAAAAACTTCAGGGACAGGTGGCCATTGTAACAGGAGCGAGCTCGGGTATTGGTGCTGGTGTAGCCAAAGCACTGGCAGCAGAAGGTGCATTAGTGGTGGTGAATTATGCAAGCAGTGTCGAAAAAGCAGAGGAGGTATTACATGAGATAAAACAGGCGGGAGGTGATGGCTTTCTATGCAAAGCCGACGTTGGCAAAGAAGCCGATGTACTGGATATGTTTCGCGAAACGATAAGCCACTATGGTACTGTAGATATACTGGTGAACAACGCGGGTTTACAAAGCGATGCAAAATTTCATGAGATGTCGGTAGAGCAATGGAACCGCGTGATCGGCATCAATCTTACAGGACAATTTCTATGTGCGCGTGAAGCGATTAAAGAATTTATGAGACGTGGCGTTGTACCCGGGCGATCTGCATCGGCAGGAAAGATTATCTGCATGAGCTCGGTGCACGAAGTTATTCCGTGGGCAGGACATGCCAACTATGCGGCTTCGAAAGGTGGCGTTATGATGTTGATGAAAACCATTGCACAGGAATATGCACCACTTAAAATACGCGTGAACAGCATTGGGCCGGGAGCGATACGCACTCCCATTAATTATGCCGCCTGGCAGACACCACAGGCTTATCAGCAATTGTTAAAACTTATCCCGGCCAAGCGCATTGGCGAAGCTGAAGATGTAGGCAGGGCCGCGGTATGGCTTGCGTCTGATGACGCTGAGTATGTTAACGGAATAACCTTGTTTGTAGATGGTGGCATGCTGCTATATCCCGGCTTTGAAGACAACGGGTGAATTCTTTTCCTATACATTTGCAACCATGACGAGACAATCAGCGGGTACCTCCACCGTTGAATGCTAAAACTTTTTATTCAATATGAATTCAGAAAAAGCACGACTCGAAGAAGACCATGCTAAAGTAAAGAACTGGCGGAAGTTTGGGCCCTACCTCACAGAACGCCAGTGGGCCACGGTTCGTGAAGATTATAGTGCAGACGGTGATGCCTGGGGATGTATATCGCACGATGAAGCCAGAAGCAAAGCATACCGCTGGGGAGAGGAGGGTATAGGCGGTATTTCGGACGATGAGCAGTTGCTTTGTTTTTCGCTTGGCCTTTGGAACAAGAAAGACTCCATGTTGAAAGAGCGCTTTTTTGGTCTTACGAGTAAAGAAGGTAATCATGCAGAAGATTGCAAGGAATATTACTACTACCTCGACAGCACGCCAACGCACTCGTATATGAAGATGCTGTATAAATATCCGCAGGCAGCATTTCCGTATGAGCAGTTACGCGAAGAGAATAAAAAGAGAACACGCAACGATCCTGAGTTCGAGCTCATGGATACTGGTATATTTGACGAACATAAATACTTCGATGTTTTTATCGAATACGCCAAAGCCGATGCTGAAGATATACTGATCCGCATTACTGTGCGCAACATGGGGCCGAAGGCGGCACCGCTTCATATACTTCCGCAGCTGTGGTTCAGAAATACCTGGCGATGGGATAAAAGTGTAAAGATGCCCGAGATGTATCTCGATGATACCGGAATCATTCAGATCAATCATGCCGACCTCGGAAAATTTTACCTCTTCGCCGAAAGTCCTTGTGCAACGTTGTTCTGCGAAAATGAAACGAACATGGCGCGGCTCTATAATGTTGCATCGTCAGGAACATTCAAGGATGGTATTCATGAGTATCTTATTAATGGAAAGAAGACTGCCGTGAATCGTTTTCCGCGCGGAACGAAAGTAGCGTTGAACTATGATGTAACCATCGATGCCGGAAGAACCGTTGTCTTTCAGTTACGACTGGTGCGCAACTTCCTCACAAAACCGTTCAAGGATTTCGAAGCTATAGTTGATAAGCGCGTTGCTGAAGCAAACGAATTTTATAGCGAGATACAACAGAATATTCACGATGAAGATCGCAGGAATGTACAGCGACAGGCATTTGCCGGTATGTTGTGGAGCAAGCAGTTTTATTACTATGATGTAACCAAGTGGCTCAATGGAGATCCCGGTCAGCCCATACCTCCGGCACAGCGCAAGAAGGGGAGAAATCATGACTGGCCTCATCTCAACAATGCCGATATCATTTCGATGCCGGATAAATGGGAATATCCCTGGTATGCGGCATGGGACCTTGCGTTCCATACTATACCATTGGCATTGGTCGATGCCGAGTTTGCCAAACATCAGTTGCTGCTGCTTACGAAGGAGTGGTATATGCATCCCAACGGACAGCTTCCTGCGTATGAATGGTCGTTCAGCGATGTAAACCCTCCCGTGCATGCCTGGGCAACCCATCGGGTATATAAAATCGATGAGAAGCAACGAGGCAAAGGCGATCGCAAGTTTCTGGAAGAAGTATTTCATAAGCTGCTGCTGAACTTCACGTGGTGGGTAAACAAGAAAGACCACGGTGGCAATAACATTTTCCAGGGAGGATTTTTGGGGATGGACAATATTGGTGTATTCGATCGCAGTGCGCCACTGGCTCCGGGGGAGTTTATAGAGCAATCGGACGGCACAAGCTGGATGGCTATGTTTACGTTGAACATGCTGCGCTTGTCGCTTGAGCTGGCCAAAGAAAATCCTACTTACCAGAGTCTGGCCACAAAGTTTTTTGAACACTTCCTGTATATCGCGGGAGCGATGACCAACATTGGTAATGAAGGTATAAACCTGTGGGATGATGAAGATGAGTTTTTCTACGATGTACTGCAAACATCCGACAACCGGAGTATTCGCATGAAAGTGCGCTCGATGGTGGGATTGATACCGCTCTTTGCTGTGGAGATTCTGGATGAAGAAGTGTTCGAATCCAATCCTGAATTTACCGAACGCCTTGAATGGTTTCTGAAATACAGACCTGACCTGGCCAACCTTATATCACGCTGGGTAGATAAAGGCCGTAAGCAAAGACACCTGCTGTCGTTGTTGCGCGGGCATCGCATGAAGCGTATCTTGAAACGCATGCTGGATGAAAGAGAGTTTTTGTCACCGTATGGCATAAGAGCGTTGTCTAAAGTATATGAAGAGGTGCCGTTCCGCTTTCAGACCAACGGCAGTGAGTTTACCGTAAAATATATTCCCGGCGAAAGCGACTCCGGTATGTTTGGTGGTAACTCCAACTGGCGTGGCCCTATATGGTTTCCGGTAAACTACCTGCTCATCGAATCGCTACAGCGCTTCCATCAATATTATGGTGAAGATTTTAAAATAGAACACCCTACAGGTTCCGGTCAGATGCACACATTAATGGAAATTGCCGATGATCTCTCGGAACGGTTGATAAAAATATTTACGAAAGATAGTGAAGGCAAACGCCCCGTCTTCCGTCATCATCCCGCTATACAGAATGCGCCAGACTTCAACAACTATATTTTCTTCTATGAATACTTTCATGGCGACAACGGGAGAGGAGTAGGGGCAACGCATCAAACCGGTTGGACGGGATTGGTAGCAAAGTTGATTCAACCCAAGAATCAATAGCATGTTCTTTATAACGCCGTGGCTATACGCAATTGTTTTAGCAAGTGCCTTAAATGAAAAAACCGATAACATCCCGTCTGGAGTTATCGGCTTTTAATCCTAACCTGCCTACCTGTAGGCAATAGATGGTTCGAATATAGAAAAATATATATAGCAATACATAGCTCGCTAACTATTTTGATAAATAAATATTTTAGTATACCCCTACCGTGGTATATAAATGCGTGAATGATGTTTAACCATTTGAAGTTATTGTAGAAAATATGAAACAAGTCATGGTTAAACATACGTGTTAAAAATCTATGCCAATAGATATATCTTTATTTATCATTGATCATTGAAGGTAAAGTTTAAATCTGCTGCAGACCTCACACATCACAGAGATAAAATGCAAGTCCGGAAGTCGCGAAGTCCGAAAGAGAATGAATTACTTTCTCTTTTTTACCACTCACTCCCTTACCCCTTTCTGGCGGCTTAAGGCTGGTAGCTTGCTGTGGTGTAATGCCGCTCTTCATAGCATCTCCGGTACTTGCGCGATGTAAGTCCCAGTAAAGCTGCATTTGATAAAACATCTGCCTTACGATTGGTTTGCAGGAACATCAGCCGGAAATAGGACGACACTATATTTCAACCGGCGGTTTATATTTTATGTACTGCATTTTTTTTGCCATTGGAATTCCCTGCACCCGATGAGTTCTGTCAGCTGCTTCGATTGACTGGACGAGCACACGTGCTTACAGCAGACAACTTTCAATAATAAAGCAATCTGACATGTGTTGATTATTCGTATGCGCAGATTTTGAAGAACCAGATACTTGATACAATTTGCGCCCCGAAAAACAAAACACTACGATGGGAGAAATTTCCTGCGGAATAGATTTTGGTACTTCTAACTCCAGTGTAGCTATAGCCGATAACGATGTAGTTGCTCTTGTCCCCGTAGAAGGGAGCCATGTTACTATACCGAGCGCGATATTTTTTGACGAAGCTACCAACACGCCACATTATGGACGTGAGGCTGTCAACTTATTTCTCGATCGTGAGTCGGGGCGTTTCATGCGCAGCCTCAAACGCGTGCTCGGCACTTCGCTGATGAAACAGGGAACCATTGTTAACGGCAGGCTGATGAAATTCGATCGGATCATCGCTTCGTTTCTTCGCAACCTCAAGAGAAAAGCAGATGACCACACCGGTCATGAAATCCAAAATGTAGTGATGGGACGCCCGGTTCATTTTGTAGATAATGACCCGGGAGCCGACAGTCGTGCAGAAGAGGAGTTGAAAGCGATAGCACAAAGTGTTGGATTTAAAAATATATCGTTTCAGTTCGAACCCATTGCTGCCGCCTTTGCACATGAAGTAAAACTCATGGAAGAAAAGCTCGCCATCGTAGCCGATCTTGGTGGTGGTACATCCGATTTTACTGTAATTCGATTGTCCCATCAAGCCATCCATACGATAGATCGTACATCGGATATATTGGCCAATACCGGTGTGCGCATTGGCGGAAATGATTTTGACAAAGAGCTGAGTCTCGCGGCTATCATGCCAGAGATCGGGTATAAAAGTACATACGGTGAAAAATACCTGGAAGTGCCGCTAAAGCCTTACCACGATCTGGCCGAATGGAGTAAAGTAAATTTTCTATACACCCCCAAAATCCTTACACAGATGCGCCAGCTGCTGAACAGCTCGCACGATCGCAAGCGATTCAACCGCCTTGTGCAGGTATTGGAGCAGGAGACTGGCCACGCCATTCTGGCGGGTGCAGAAGATACCAAGATAGCGCTGACCTCCGAGCAGCTATATCACGCACCATTCGGATTTCTGGAAGAAGGATTGAGCATACCCATCAGTCGCGGGCAGTTTGAAGAATCCATTCGGGAAGAAGTGCAAAAGATTCTCCAGTCGGTAAAGCAGTGTCTGCAAGATGCCCAGGTTACCAAAGATGATATAGACCTCGTTATTCTCACCGGTGGTTCTACGGAAGTACCACTCATTCAATCCGAATTTAAAAACCTATTTCCCAACGCATCCATTGCCGGCGAAAACAAACTCTCAAGCGTAGGGCTGGGGTTGGCGTATGATAGCAGGAAGAAATTTTAAATGGCTATAAGCTGCTGCTCGGTTTTAATTTTAATCTGCGTTTATCAGTGCGATCAGTGAGATATCTGTATTTAGCTTCGAGTTGCTGGCTTCTGGCTGCTAGAGGTGTGAGAGTGAATTATGAGTGTGAGTGGGAATCCATTCTTTCGGACTTGCATTTTACTTTCCAGTAGCTGCAGCCTTTTCATCGACTATGTTGCATATTTCCGAGACCAAACACAACTGCCAGTGCAATCAATTTAATGTATGAAGCGTTACTTTACACAAGAAATACTTTGTGAAACCATGAGTAGTATATTTCGTTTTCCATCAACCCGCTGGGTGCTGGGGATGGTGTTGATCGTTTGGCTGGGCGCGTGTAAAGATGATAATGAAGTAACACCTTCAACAACCTCCAGTAACGGGAATTCTTATGTTGATAACTGGATATTAAAGAATATGAAGTTCTGGTATTACTGGAACGACAAGATTCCTGCTTCGCCCAACGTTACGCTGGCACCGAAGGATTTCTTTAAATCATTGTTATACGCAGGCGATCGTTTCTCCTGGATACAGGAAAATTACCAGGATTTGTTAAACTCATTGCAAGGCGTGAGCAAAGAAGCAGGGTATGAATATGTGCTCTATCGCGAAAGCTCATCCAACAACAATGTGATTGCACAAATTGTATATATCAAACCATCGTCACCGGCGGAGACGGCAGGATTGAAGCGTGGGGATGTTATTACCCACATCAATGATACGCAGATGACAACATCTAATTACCAGACATTGCTATCGGCAACAAGTTCTGACTATACAATACGTTATCGTCCGCTGAATCTTACTACAGAGCAATTTGACAGCGAGAAAACGCTATCTCTTTCCGTAGTAGAGTATCAGGAGGACCCGAATTTTTTGCACACAACAATTGAAGCCGATAATCACGTTATCGGTTACTATGTATATAATTTCTTTGCTACCGGTGCCGATTCCAAAAGCACTGCATACGATGATGAAATGGAATCGATATTTGCCGACTTTAAAGCAAAAGGCATTACCGATCTGGTGCTCGACCTGCGCTATAACGGCGGTGGCTCCGAAACATCTGCCAATAACCTGGCGAGTCTTATAGGCACTGGTGTTACCAGCAACAGCGTGTTTCTGAAACGTGAATACAACGACTCTGTGCAAACACAGATTATCAACGATCCAACGCTGGGTGAGTCTTATCTTACGGCACACTTTACTACCAAACCTTCCAATGTAGGTTCCATGCTGCAGGGTGCCAGAGTATATGTGCTCACCAGCGGTAGAACCGCATCTGCGAGTGAGCTTGTTATCAACGCACTCAAACCGTATATGCAGGTATATATGATCGGCGATACTACGTATGGAAAAAATGTAGGGTCGATATCATTGTATGAAGAAAATGACCCGAAGAATACCTGGGGCATGCAGCCTATTGTGTTGAAAGTATACAATGCATTAGGGCAATCTGATTATTCTACCGGGTTTGCCCCGAATCTGTATGATGCTGATAACAGTATACTTCTTTATCCGCTGGGCGATACGCGCGAAACACTGCTCAGCCAGGCGATAGCACAAATCACCGGTACATCTACCATGGGCAGACAAGGTCAGTTTGAGCGCAAAACGCAAATCGGCTCTTCGATTGAACGAAAGCCGCGAAGCTTCAACCTGGTAGCCGATGGTCTTGATTTCAAAAAAGTATTTTCCCGGTAAATTCGTCAATACAAACATTCCTATTAAATGGGGTGCCGCTAACAGCATCCCATTTTTATTTAGCGGCTATTGTCATTAAATTAACCGGCATCACCAGGTATATTTCAGAGCAACGTATGCAGGAACAAATACAATGGAAGCTGACAGATGCATTGGCCCATGCCGTAAAAGAAGAAAATGCAGCACGTTCAGCAGAATTCCTTGCGTCTATATATGCGCACCAGGTGATGCTGCAGAAAATGGTGGATGCATACTGGTATACAGACAAGGGAAAAGTAGAACGCTTGCAGGTGGATGAAAAAAGTCTGCGGTTCACGTCAGCTACAGAAGGTATGTTCCTGGTGCGATATCGTGTGTCGTTCTTTTTTGCATGCGATGACGTTACAACGGATACTGCAGAAACCATGTGGTGCACCTTTGCCGTTGATCTGGAAAACGATTCCGTGATCGTGCTTGGAGAAGAACAGTTTGAGCGATCGCCCGAGGAATTCTGATAACCCTATACCTCCCATGATAAAAAAAGTAGCTATACTGCTGGTCGCTGTGTTTGCAACGGCCTTCGCCTCTTCACAATCTAAAAATGATCAAAAGAAAAAATCCGGTAATCCTGTTTTTCCAGGGTGGTATGCCGATCCGGAAGTAGCCGTCTTTGGTAAGGAATACTGGATATATCCAACGTATTCCGCGCGTTATGAGAAGCAGGTATTTTTCGATGCCTTTTCATCCAAAGACCTTGTTCACTGGACAAAACACGAGCGTATACTCGACACAGCCACTGTAAAATGGGCCAGGCGTGCGCTGTGGGCACCGGCTGTTGTGGAGCAGAATAAGAAGTACTATATCTTCTTTGGCGCGAATGACATCCAGAATGATCATGAGTTGGGTGGTATAGGTGTGGCTGTGGCCGATCGCCCGCAGGGGCCTTTCAAAGATTTGACAGGCCGGCCGCTGATCGATAAATTTTACAACGGAGCACAGCCCATCGACCAGTTTGTATTCAAGGATAAAGATGGTGCATACTATATCTTTTATGGCGGATGGCGCCATTGTAACGTAGCCCGGCTCAACAATACTTTTACAGGTTTTGTACCCTTCGCCGATGGAACAACCTTTAAAGAGGTAACACCCGAAGGTTATGTAGAAGGTCCGTTCATGTTCATCAAAGACGGCAAGTATTATTTCATGTGGTCGGAGGGGGGATGGGGTGGTCCTGATTATTCAGTTGCTTATGCTATAGCAGATTCTCCGTTTGGACCATTCAGGCGTATCGGGAAGATATTACAGCAGGATCCGGCCGTGGCGACCGGAGCGGGGCATCATTCCGTATTACAGGTACCGGGAACCGATCACTGGTATATCATATACCACAGACGCCCGCTGGATGAGACGCATCCCGATCATCGCGTAACCTGCATCGATAGAATGTATTTCGATGAGCAGGGCTATATCAAGCCGGTGAAGATAACCAGGGAAGGAGTAGAAGCTATTCGCTAAATCCCTACATGAAGAACAACGTAGTTAGAATGATTAGTGGTAATGTATAAATTCCCCTTTTCGTGGGATTAGGCGCAGACGTAGGGCGCTGTTATGATGGAACTTATAAGCTTGTGTTACTGGATTGATTTTGACAGACAAGTTGCATCTTCTGATATTGCAAAAAAGTTAAACTTAAAACCGGCAGATGTGTACAGCTCACTTCAAATAAGAGGAAGTGATTACTCAACATGATGAACCTTTCCGCGGCTCTTGCTGTATGATTAAAACCGGTGCTGGCAAGGGAACAGAAACCAGCCATAACATTGCCTAACTGTTGTTAGAAGGCCTACAAGAAAGCTGGAAGCGAAAATTTTTGTTCTGAATACCAACCGGATATAATGATTTTGAATAAAAGACCCGTAAAGGTCAGCGAATAGTTTTACTTTTACAGCTCCATGCAGGAACAGAACAAATTCACTCCGGCACAAGCACAGTCGCCAACAGATATAGCAGACCTGATTCGCCGATACAGAAATGAGCTGATAAAAGATTTCCTGGACGAACGAAACCTTGTGGCATACGTAGCAAAGCAATATAGATTAGTGGAACTGTCGGTTGTAAAGATCCAGTTCATTAAGCGCGATCTGAAGAACATGCTTCAGGATACCGTAGATATTGAGCTATATGAGCCTATCATCCGTAATTTTAACCAGACGGGCAGTATGGAATTTGCCGAAGAGCATAATAAGTTGTTCTACCGGGAGATTGATCGCCTGTTAAAGAAGTATATTTACGCCTCTTAATTTTTAAATAAATACGCCCGGGTGGGCAATTCATGTTGTGTGAGACCTTTTAGACAAGATTAGTAGTAAGAAGATGATTCAGGAATTAGAAACAGGCCGTCAATATTTGTTGGACGGCAAAACCGTAGTAGTGATCGTAAAGCCCGTCAATCGTTCCAAAACCATGTATAGTGTAGAGATGCCCGGCAGAAGTGTTATTGCCGTAGAGCGCGACCGCCTGCAGGTGATCCAGCCTTCAACAGCACTTTAACAGAGCTTCGGAGTCTATAAATGTGAAGCCCTGCACTGGTATACAGCGCAGGGCTACGAACATGTATTGCCTTAACAATACACACGTTCTGATGAGATCATGACTGATCTCATATCATCACTTTGCCTTCTTAACGCGCAGCGAAATTTGGTTATCGAACGCAATTTTGCGCAGTGAGCCAAGAGTACGGCCAATTTGCTTAGCAACTTTAGTGGAATTGTTACCTGACTTAACAAGCTTCTTGATTTCCGCTAATTCTTTTTTGGTAACTAATTTACCGTGGTTTTCTGGGAGTTTTTTCTTTGCCATGTTTCTGGTTTTTTGTTAAAAAATATAAACTAAATACTAAAAGATAGTGCAATTATACTGATTTGTATGGATAATGAAATAATTATGCCAGCAAAGAGTATAAAATTATGTCTCCATGTAGGGCTATATTTCATATTATGCATGACCAATCTATAGGTGCTCGTACAAATGTCGGTTAAATCCTGCGTAAATATACACTTTTTATAGGATATACGGTCACATGGATATAACTACGGCTTAAATATAGGTATACGGTACCCGCTATACGCGCCCTCCCGATTAAATATATATTAGAAATATACTGCTTTGCTGGCCGTTTATACCTCGAAATGCTATCATTCTGGCGGGCTATACCCATCAATATGGGGGTAAATATCAGCTCAGGCACTTGCTATATACCCATTTATAGGGATATTGACAGCTTGTTATAACAAAGATTAGGGGTATACAAGCGCATGGCCGTGGGGTTGCCTGGGGGACATATACTATGTTGCCATTATAGGTTCAAGGCCTGTCGTGGGGCAGATATAGGGTGAGGTATGTTGAAAAAGTGTCCGGATATGAGAAAAACAGGTCTCATTTTATCCTTCCAAAGCTATCCGGAGGCTGTTCTCGGTTATTGGCTTCGTAAGAAAATGTACTATACCGAGCGATTTTGCCCGGTCAATATCTGTTGGGCTTTGTGAGGAGGTAACGATGATGATCCTCACCTTATCCTTATCGGGTAACTGTAATTTGTTGAAGGCCTCTATAAAGCTGAACCCATCCATAATGGGCATGTTCAGGTCCAGTAAAATGATATCAGGCATGGGAAGCGACCCTTGAAAGTAATCATTCAGTAGAGTGATCGCTTCTTCTCCATTTAATGCAGTATGCACTTCGTTAACCATACCCACACGCTGCAGGGTTTTCTTATTGAGTAAATTGGAGATCTGGTCGTCATCTACCAGCAGTACTTTCATCATCATCGGAGTTTACGAATATAGCATTCAAACAAATAACTTGTTGGCTAACGGGGCGCGAACAAGATGAAGTTAAGCATTGTAAACCTAATTTCAAATTTTGTTTGGCAGCCGGTCAGATGGCTGAAAGCTGGCTGCTGGCTTACCAGAATATGAGTAACGGGCATGGCAGAGAACTCTTCAGACTTCCTGACTTGCATTTTAACTTCTGTGTAATTCTGACGGAAACAAAAAAACGCCAGCTCTTAAAAAGAATTGGCGCTTATTTGATGTTGATGCCGGATACTAGTGCAGCGTATAACCAAGATATATACCCGGGCCATTGTTATAGGTAGGGATAACCGTAAGGTCGCTGTTCTTGTTTTTCCACCTGTATTTGTGCGTCAGGTAGGCAAGGTTAGTGGAGAGTATACCTATACCGGCACCTGCCAGTACATCTGATATCCAATGGCGGTTGTTCAGAATGCGCATCACCCCCACCGTGGTAGCCATGGTGTAGGCACCCACGCTATACCATATACTTTCGTCTCCATATTCTTTCGCCATAAAAGTAGCGGTAGCAAAAGCTTGTGCTGTATGGCCGGAAGGGAAGGAGAAGTTATTACTATCATCCGGACGCTCAACGTGGGTAAATTTCTTCACGGAAAATGTTAAGGCAGCCATAATCATCTCCGATTTTACAAGCAGGAGCGTTCTGTTTCTGAAATCATGCTTGCCCTTTACACCGGCTATATTCAAGCCGTATACTGCCAATACGGGCACATGCATCATATAATTATCGAGCGGGCAGTGAAAATGCGGCATGTGTTCGTTACGCTCTTCGCGTATCTCATACCGGTTTATCACGTTATGTTCGGCTGTAGCATATATACCCAGGCCTATCAGCGTAACGGGTATTTTTACAGCATGTAACAACGCATTTTTCTTTTTTGGAGCTTCAGCAGCAATAGCGAGGTCAATTTTCTCGTGCGCATGCTGATTGATTTGCGAAAAGCAAGGCTTGCAGATAAACGTAATCGCAACAAAAATAGTGAACAGACGGTATTTCATAGCTCGTTTAAACCTCTCCGGTGAGGATAAAATAAGTACAAGTTAGAAGTAGAGTAGAACCGCTATGTTGTGAATTAAGTGAGCTTGTGATCTAATTTTAGATAAAGATAATATATCTGCTTCGAAAAAAATTGAATTCTTTGACCGGGAAGGTACATTATCAACAAAAAAGTTGATTTTATGACCGTAACGGCGGTTTATGAACTTGAAAAAATACTTTGTACTCATACCGTATTGCTTGCGGTCAGCGGTTGCCACGCCCGGATATATCCTCCAATTGACTCACTCTATTATAATATAAATAGGGTATCAGCATCTGTGTGTTAGGTATCTTTTTTGCGAAGGCTGCAAGTTCAATTCAAACGGTAGCTCATGTATACACCGGCCGATGCTCCGCCGGAATATGTTGGCATCACCAGCGCTTTGTGTTGTTTGTTACCCCATTTATACCGGTGCGTCAGATAAGCAATGTTGGTCGATAGTATTCCGATGCCGGCACCGGCCAGCACATCCGATATCCAATGTCTATTATTCAGTATACGCATCACCCCAATACCGGTAGCGGCGGTATAACCACCCACGGCATACCATATACTTTGGTCGCCATATTCCTTCGCGAGAAATGTGGCCGCGGCAAAGGCTTCTGCCGTATGACCGGATGGAAAGGACGTTGGCTGCCCGGTATCCGGGCGGGGTACATGTGTGATTCTCTTTAATGGATATGTAATGGCCACCAGTATCAGCTGTGTTTTTACCAGTATAGCGGTGCGATTGGCAAAGGTATTTTTACCCTGTATACCCAATGCATTCAATCCATATACAGCCAGGGCCGGAGCAAATTGCAAGTAATTATCCGCGTTATGTTTGAAATGCGGCATATATTCATTTCGTTCTTCGCGTATCTCCATGCGGTTAATGATCTTGGTGCTCTTCCAGCTATAGATTCCTAATCCAACCAAAACTGCCGGTACCTCGGCAGCGCGTAGCCACGCGTTCTTGTGCAAAGTTGCAGGTTGGTTAACAGGCAGGTGCAGATCAATTACTTCGTTCTTCTTCTCGTGCGAGTTATACTGTGCGCGACAAAGGCATGGCAGCAGGAGGAGAATGATAGTCAGGTATTTCATAGTGATGCGTAATCTGGAACTGTTAATCTTCGTCTCTTTCTTTTTCTTCCTTCTTATACAGATGACCATCGGCATCGAAAATGAGATCGATTTTGTGATCCTCATCTTCCACTTCAGCTTCATAGCGCACAACGCCATCCGATTCCAGGATAGCCGCTTCTTCTAAAGTATAGTCGGCATAGTCTTGTCGGAGTATAGTCAATACGGCTGCAGGTAATGCTGAGCGGGGTATTTCAATTTCTTTTTCAAGTAATACACCATCGGCTGTTAATACCAGCGAAGCTTCTTTCCCTTCATAGTGAAAGCTTGCTTCGTAGTTGCCGTCTTCAATTTTCCAGGAAGCTCTGGATACTTTCGGATATAAAGTGTGAAGCGTTTGGCGTGCGCCGGCGGGAATCTTCGCTTTGTGGTGATGCCCGCAGCATAATACTCCAACGGCAAGAGTACTCGTAAGCAAAACGGGAGATAGCTTCATGTCTTTTTCATTTATCTGCTATCAAGTTAGAATAGCATTCTGAAGACATTCCGTATTTCCCCTGGTGCTGAAAAATATATATACAAAAATATAGTGTTGAAGTGCGCCTATCGCATCAGGCCTTCGCGGAAAGCATAGCTGGCCGATTGATACCAGGCAATGGCTTCCTGTGTCAGCGCTTTATCTTCTGCTGTCGGCAGCATGGAATCATCGGTAAGATTCAACTGGTAAGTTTCCAGTTTCTGTTGAGGCAGCAATACTACCAGTTTGTTGTTGCGTACAAAACCCAGGCTTTGGTAGGTGCTGATAAATACCCGTTCGCGGCCAGGCTCCAGCGAAAATATATCGTAGCCGTAGAACTTGCTGGTATACGAAAAGTTGAGCAGGCCAAGCAATGTAGGCCCCAGGTCTATCTGGCTCATCAGCCTGTCCATGTGTTGCGGCTGAATGTTTGCCGGAGAGTAGATCAGCAACGGAATATGATATTTGTTGATCGGCAATTCTGTTTTACCAGCGCTTGATGCACAATGGTCTGCCACAATAACAAATATAGTGTTGCTGAACCACTTCTTCGTTGCGCACGATTTGATGAACTTGCCAATGGCGTAGTCTGTATATTTTACAGCGCCTTCACGACTGGTGTGTGACGGTATATCGATGCGACCGTCAGGATAGGTGAACGGACGGTGATTCGATGTAGTCATGATGTGGGTAAAGACGGGCTTACCGGAAGCGATTGTCTTCTTAATCTCACGCTCGGCCAGTGTGAAGAGATTTTCATCGGCAACACCCCAGATATTTTCATAATCGATCTCTTCATCTTTCAACGCATCGCGATCAATCACATCATATTCATTGTTGGAAAAATAATAGCCCATGTTGTCAAAATATCCATAGCCACCGTAAATGAATTTGCTATCGTAACCCTTTTCTCCGAATACCTTGCCCAAGGTAAAGAGATGTTCGTTGCGGGGTCTTCGCACGATCGACTGCCCCGGAGTAGGCGGTACACACAGCGACAATGCTTCCAGGCCGCGCACGGTACGTGTGCCGGTAGCGTATAAATGGGTAAAGAATAAACTGTGCTGTGAAAGTGAATCAAGGAATGGCGTAATGTTTTGCTTGTTGCCAAACGCAGCCATAAAATCTGCACTAAGGCTTTCTACCGAGATCATCACTACGTTGAGTTTCTTCTCGGGGCCAGTATGTTGTACCTGGCGTGCTATGTCGAAGGGAGCGTTGGATATATACCGGGTTTCCGGTGTATGCAACAGGTTCTTTACTTCTGCAAACGACTCTTCGTTGTTAATCTTTTTATAGAACTGCTCGTAGTTCAGCTCATTGTTAATATAGGCTGCAAACAGTTCGTACATACCGTTGCCTGCCAGTTCGTTGGTATAGGTATTGAGACTGAACCGGTGATATTTGGAATTTACAGTAAAGAAGAAAAGAAGCGGAAGTGCCAACAGCGGAATTGCTACCATGCTGCGTTGCTTAAATTGCATGGGAACCGTGTTGGTTTGATTCAGCAACGTTCGCATGCTATACGTAATGCCGCCGCAGAGTATAATCAACCCCGCAATGATCCATTCAATAGGATAGGACTCGCGGATGTTGCCCAGCACTTCAGTAGTATATACCAGGTAATCGACTGCTATAAAATTGTAACGCGTATTGAATTCATCCCAGAAGAACCATTCAGCAACGGCGTTGAACAACAGTATAAACGTTGCGATGGAGAATAATGTGTATAGTACAGGGCGATGCCATGCCTTGCTATACACCCGCTGTGGAACAAGCCACACATATAATACAAATGGAATGATAAAATAACTGGCATTGACCAGGTCGTAGAACAAACCGAACAGCAGTATTCCGGCCAGATTTAGAAGTGTAACTTCTACATTGCTAAACGAATAAATGAAGAAAACGAGCCGCGTGAGCATAGAGATCGCTACGAGCAGGGTGATCAGCAGTAGGATTATGCCGAAACGGCTTTGAACAGTTCTTTTCAGAAAGGCTGTTCGGGGGAGTCTGTTAAGCATCGATTAAACCAATAACTTACCAAAAGAAGTTATCGATTCTGAAGGAATTCTGAACGATTAAAGTGGCCCAATGGTCATCAAAAACGAGGTAGTAACGCAAATTACTGTAGTGTATACAAGGCATAGGCTAAAGCTATATCCGGTATGTACAGGGTGTGGAGTATTTAGCGCTCCATATTTTGAATCTGCACCGGACCAAGCAAGCCCGCTTCAAGCAACGTCCACTCAGGCTTCAGGGTGATGTTGGTTTTAGTATGGCGCCTCTCTGGGGGCAGGGACCGATCGCCCACTAACCTGTTACGCCATGAATTAATCACCGTAATCTGCAATATATTCTTTTTGTCTTTCAGTGCCGCTGTAATCTCTAACTGAAATGGTGGGGTCCATGTTGTACCCATGTTTTTACCATTCAATTTTACTTCTGCTATGCCTATATCCTGCACATTGTTGAGGGCTATACAATAGCGTTGATTCTTTTTGCGCGTGGGCACATCGAACGTTATCGTGTAGATGGCTTTGCCGGAATAGTTGGCAAGCTCAGGGTTTGCGGTCCAACTGCCGAGTTCCGGAAAGATGACGCTGGCGGGAGCACCTTTTGCGGAATCAAACAATACTTGCCACGACCCTGTGAGCGATACTATAGCTGTATAAATTGCAGTGTTTGAAGTTGATGAACCTTGCTGTTGTACCGATATCGGTTTTCGGAACACGACAAATATAGAACCATACGGATCGAAATGGAGTGGAATAATCGTTTTGCCGTTCTCCTGGCGGAAGGCTCTGGCAGGTATAACTTCGCCCGTAACAGCATTCCAAAGCTCGGGTTGCCTGCCGGTTATACGGAAAGCAAATTCTCCGGAGGTCTCCGTTTCATGCTGGCTGCTTACAAAATATATATCCTGTTTCTGTACGATGCGATGTATATAATCATACTGATGATGTGCTGCTACCACTTCAAAATCGGGAGCAATGCCTGCTGCCTCCAATACTGCGCGAACCGGCTTTCCCCAGATAACAGTACCTTTGCCATGCTTACGTTCTCCGGTTGCGGCCGGTATGTTTCCCCACAATTCATCGGCATAGCGCTGAAATATAGTATAACTCTGTGGATACGCTGACAGGCTAACCAGGTGTTCAGGTTTGAAACCGATAACAAGAGCACCGGCCTGCACAAGTTCATGGACTTTCTGAAGGGCTGCCAGCGAAAGTATTTTTGTTTCCGGCAATACCAGCATGCGGTAGGTAACGCCGTGCGGTAAAACAAGTTTGCCATCATTAACTTGCAGGGAGAGCAGGCGATCTTCGTTGATAAGATCATAATCGTAACCGGGAAGAATCTTTGCCGGATCATATTCTTTCAAGTGGCCGATGTTGGGTACATGATCGCCGTAATAATATAGTATATCGGTTACCGTAGTGCCCGGTTGCTGTTGTATATACTGGCACCGTTTCAGGTAATCAAAGAATGCCGTTGATAATTCCCACCAGGTTATATTGGGATTGATGTGTGTGCCGGCAAAATATTCCTGTCCTGGTAATCCCATCTCTTTCGGCGAGCATGTGAAGGTGTGGAGGTGAACCAGATTCAGGCCCGAGCACACTTCGTGATCAAACGCTGGCTTCATGGTAGCCCATGGCACATCGTTCCAATGGCGGCCTATGGTTGTGAAAGATTCTGCACCTACCAGTGTTTTGTTATAGATGTGCGCGGCGCTGGATGCCTGCTTTACAAAGTAGCGGTCTTCTATATGGGCACGATGTGGTGAAGGCGACCAGAATTCACTCATCATAATTTCGCTGAAGCTATAATTCTTCAATCCATCCAACGGCCCCGCATGCGGCCCTGCTGATTCCGGTTGTATACCGATGCCATGTTGCGCAGCACGTTCGGCAAAGATGCGATAGTGATTATCGGCAATACATTCACCAATCGTTTTGCGGAAGTCTGCCAGAAATGCGTTGCTTGTCTTTCGATCGCCCACAATCTTGCCGGCTACAATGGGCAGGTATACGGATAGATCGTATCCTCTGCGGTTCTTAAACTCTGCAGCGAAATTATCCGACCAGTTAATGCCGCCACATTCCCAACTATCCGTTTGCAAATAACGAAGTGTGGTACCTGCCAGCGGGCCGATGGATTTCAGCAAAGGCTCAACATGTGTATTCCAGTATCGGTTAAAATATACTGCATTCATATAGTCGATCACACGACCCTGCCATTTACCGCTGGCCGTGGAAACTTCGGCCCCGCTCGTTGTATAACCAAAACGCATAACGGTCCATTCGCCAGCCGGCACTTGCCAGTATATCTTTCCCGCGTCATCCGGTTTACCGGGTATTACTACTATATCTTCAGCTAAAACATCTTCTTCTCCCGGAGAGGCAGCTACATCTTCGAGTAATTTTTCAGTATCAAAACCTGAACGATTGCCTTCTTTGAAAGCTGCTTTTACCGCCAGATCGCGGATGGCAGGTCGGTCGGCTGAAATTTTTTTCTTCGGAAAAGCCAGCACCACGATATCTTTATAGTAATTATCATGCACCGGAGGCAAAGGAAGTGTAAGCGGAGTTTTTAACGGGCCGGCTACTGTGGCTTCTGACCAGGTAATGTGTTTGGTGGCTTCTTCCGGTGTTACATCAGGTCCCCCCAGGTTCCAGCCGCTTTGTATACTCACGCTGAGTACAAGGCCGAGCCGGTGTGCTTCCTGTACGGCATGTACAAAGAGTTCGCGCCAGGTTGTGGTACCAAACATAGGGCCTTCCGGAACATCGCCGTTGCCTTGCTGATTTTGTCCGCCGGCATCCACAATACAGGCACCACTGAATCCCTTCCGCTTCATTTCTTCAAGGTCGCGGGTAATAGCTTCTTTTGTAACATTGCCATTCAGCCACCACCACCAGCAACGTATACCATACTGCTGCGGAGGTTGTTTAAACGTAACCGGAGATATACCGGAATCCGCCGGAATAGTATCAACAACAGGAGCGGTGACATGCCGGGTACAGAAAGCGGAAGCGAACAGCGCGGTAACGGCTATACTGCCACCCAGGAGAAAGGAGCGAAGTTCCATATACAATAATAGGAAATACGGGTATCTGGTACACGCCTGAAAGTGAATCACATGAATCAAAATGTTATGGTTGATAACAGACAGCGCATAAAACTTAATGCATAAATTTCGGGAGACACTGCACGAAACGAATGGAATCTGTGTTAGCAGAACAAATCATTTTATACCACCATGAATCAAGAGCAACTTATTGTGACCATGGCGTTGCAAGCCTGGGAAACCCAAATCAAACGTGCCGACCAATTGTTCAATGCATTAACGGACGAACAACTTTTGCAAGAGATTGCGCCCGGAAAGAACCGCGTTATATACCTGATTGGACACCTCGCAGCCGTGCACGATGCGATGAACACGATACTCGGACTTGGCGACCGACAGTATCCATTGTATGATGAGATCTTCCTGAAGTCCCCCGATAAAGCAGTGGCTGCGCCTTCGGTACACGAAGTAAGAGCTGCCTGGCATGAAGTGAACAAAACATTGGCAGAACGTTTTGCCACGGTATCGCCATCCGATTGGTTCAAGCGCCACACACGCATGACGGATGAAGACTTTGCGAAAGAACCCTATCGGAACAAACTGAGTGTTTTACTCAATCGCACAAGCCATGTTGCGTATCATTTGGGGCAAGGTGTATTAGTGAAGAACCGTTAAACCGTTATCAGTTAATAGTT
>NZ_DAIQRQ010000020.1:72471-80300 GCF_036786105.1 Ohtaekwangia sp. | reverse complement strand
GGACCTGGCACGTTCGGCCGGGGCTGACAATGTGATTGAAAAACCTTTCCCGATCAATGAACTCCGTGAGATGATCGCCAACTATATATAGTTTGTTACTATTTTTTTTCAGACAGGAGCGCTATCAGTGCCTGCTCCAGCTCGGTGCTGCTGGTGGGCTTGATTATAAATTTATCAGCGCCCATTTTCAAAAACTCCAATTGTAACTCCTCGTGTGCAAAGCCCGAATACATGATGATGCGTATATCTGTATAGAGCGGATCTTTTTTTAGTTTCCGTAAACATTCTTTGCTGTTCATGCCATAGAGCATGCCATCCAGAAAAATATAGGAGGGGATATGAACCGCTTCCCGCAGCATTCGGAATCCTTCTTCGCATGAAGACGCAGTAAGGCAATCGCAGTCGGGGATTACTCGTCTGGCCGTTTCTACAAAGTAGTCAACGTCTTCCGGATCATCATCAATTATCAGGAACAGCATGGCTAACAGGGAAAGTAGCATGAAAAAACCGAGCCATGCCCCACGCTGCTTTTCGCGGTAATAAACCCGTGATGGTTCTGCATTACTTTTTTACAAATGGCGAGCCCCATACCCGTTCCGGCATACTCATTCCGGGCATGCAGCCGCTGGAACATGTGGAAGATCTTGTCAGCATACTGATCCTCGAAGCCAATGCCATTGTCTTCTATTTCAAGTCTGAAGTAGCGCGCTTGCCGATCTACCAATGGAAAATCTATATCATGATCGGTAACGTATACACCCGATATACGCACATGAGGTATATGATTACCACCGGGTTGAAATTTGATCGCGTTCGTTATTAGGTTCTGTAACAACTGGTAGATTTGCTGCGAATTTCCGGTGATAGTCGGCAGTTGTCCGTACTCGATTGCCACATGATGTTCTTTGATAAGCTGGTTCAGATCGGCGAGCACCAGGAGCAACTGTTCCTGTAAATTTACGTCTGTCTGTTCTATATTTGCCGAACCGGCTTTTGAAAAAGCGAGTACATCATCGATCAACGCATTCATGCGCACTACTGAATCGAGTATTTTCCTTGCAAAATTCTTTCCGCGATCGGTAACGATCGTTGCTTCCTTTTCTACAAGCTCGTGTGTAAACAACTGAATCTTTCGCAGCGGCTCACGAAGATCGTGGCTCGCTATAAATGCAAAGTTTGCCAGCTCTTCGTTCATGGCTTTCAAAGCATAATTTTTCTGTTTGAGCGATTCATTTAACTGCAAAAGATTCTGGCGGAATTTTACTTTATCCGTTATGTCGTGTTGCGTTACAACCAGGCTGTTTTCGAGTTTCACGGCAATGGTAAGGTACCAATACTTTTGTCCGTGATCTTCCGCTTCATGCTCAAACTCTGCCGTCATGCCAGTGTTCATTACGCGTTCGAAGTATGCAAACAATGTTGCGGCTTCCGATTGCGATAGCAGGCTATATATACTCTTGCCGCGCAGGTCTCTTTGCCCTGCCAGCAACAATGCTTTTTTGTTAAAATATTTCCAGGTAAAATCGCTCACATCGCCACCGGCAGTATAGCGTGTTTCAAAAACCGAAATAGCGTTGGTAGAGGAGTTGAGCACAGCTTCCAGCAGATCGTTGGTTTCATTCACCTGCTTTTCGCTGAGGTATTGTTCCTGTATATCGGTAAAAGAACCCACCAGCATTTCAATTTCACCGCTGTCGTTGCGTATAGGTTCCATAATGTCGAGGTGCCAGCGATAATTACGATGTTTATCGCGGATCAGCACCTTGCTGCGGTAGTGACGTGGATCGGCCGTAAAGGAGCGCCACTTTTCTTCGATCTCTCTTTTTTGATCGGGATGAAAAATATCGCTCCGCCGCGGATTCATATTCTTACATTGTTCTGCAGTAAGCCCGGTATAGCTATACCAGCGATCGTTCAGAAATCTGATATGGCCATCAGCATCAAGCACCCATACCATTTGTGGAATGGCATCCAGAATTTTCTGCAGATGAGCATTCTGTTTTTCAACCGTAAGCCGGCTTTCTTCCAGCTTGCGCGAGTGTTCGGATAACCTGTGTTCCAGTTCCAGGTTTCGCATACTCAGTTTCTGCTCCGCTTCACGCCTCAGGCGCGCCACTTGTATACGCATGCGCACTACCGCCTGCAGCTCGCGCGAGGAGAAGGGTTTCATCAAATAATCATCGGCACCATATTGCATGCCTTCGATGCGGGCTTCTTCACCCGGACGTGCTGAAAGAAATATAACGGGTACATTGGCTATAGTTAGTTGCTTCTTCAGCATGCCCACCAGGGTATAGCCGTCTATTTCCGGCATCACAATATCGGCCAGAATTATATCCGGGCGCAGGCCGTTGTATACAAGCTCTATCGCTTTCTTGCCATTCTCGGCAGATACAACTGTATAGTCGTGCGATAGTATATGGCGCAGGTATTCACGCATATCGGTGTTGTCGTCAACGTGCAGCACTACCGGGTTTGTATCACCCGGAGCCGCAGCGGTGCGTTTTGTTTTTGCAGCCTGTTTATCCGGTGGCAGCCAACCTGTAATCTCGTGCAGATAAGAAGAAGAAACGGTACTGTTCGGAAGCCTTCCGGGATTTTCGTATACATGCTTCGAAGGCAAATGCGATTTACCTTTTGGTATAAATACTTTAAACTCCGTTCCTATACCTTCGGTACTGCTTACTTTTATGGTGCCGCCATGCAGCACGACAAGTTCTTTTACCAATGCCAGTCCTATACCGGTGCCTTCGTGCGTACGGGCATTTATACCTTCAATGCGATTGAAGCGATCGAAAATGGTTTTAAGATTGTGTGCTGATATACCAATGCCGGTATCACGCACATGTAGCACTGCATATTTCTTGCGTGAGCGAAGCTCGATCTCGATCGATCCGTGATGCGTAAATTTGAAGGCGTTGGAAAGTAAATTCAGCACAATCTTCTCCCACATCTCGCGATTCACATAGACAGGCTCCGGTATCGGTTTGGCCTTCACGCTAAACCGAAGCCCGGCTTTTTCAATAGCAGACCGGAAGTTACTCGCCAGATCGATCGTGAAAGCTGACAGATCGGTTGGCTGATAAAAGGCTTCCAGCTTACCGGCCTCAATGCGAGAGAAGTCGAGCAATGTATTTACCAGCTTCTGCAGGCGAATACTGTTTCGATATGCCATTTCCAGTTTTTGAACATCCGCAGGCAGCAGATAACTTTTATTCTTCAATACATCTTCCAGCGGCCCCAGCAGCAAGGTGAGCGGTGTGCGGAATTCGTGACTTACGTTGCTGAAGAATTTAGTCTTGTCGCGATCCAGTTCCTTCAGTTTCGCATTCAATTCCTTTAGCCGCTCTGATTCGGTAAGTGCGGTAATATCAAAATCTACCCCCAGCACCTTCAGGGTATGCTGATTTTCACCGGGTATCACAGAGGCTTTTATCTTTATTGTTTTTGTCTTTCCCGAAACTTTTATTCTTACCGTTTCTTCAAAGGGTATACCATGGCGTATGTGCTGCACCATGTCACTGGCTATCGATGCATCTTCCGGTATAACGAGCTGCTGATAAATTTCCGGTTGTATTTCCGTTTCAGCAGATATACCCAATATGCTATGCATACCGGGCGAGCAGGTGAACTGATCTGTAGACGGTATATATTCCCAGCTACCTGTTGCGGCCACGGCTTCCGTCTGTTGCAGTATCTGCAGATTTTTGCGGAGCTCTTGTTCTGACTTCCTTAGTTCGGTAATATCGCGCGCTATTACCAGCACCGTTTCTACTTCACCCATACTGTTCTTTTCAGGCACCATGCGCGAAAAGAAATATACAGTGCCTTGTGTTGTGGTGCTGGCATTATAGTGGGTTTGTGCTGTGCCGGTATTAAAAGCCTCTTGTATCTTTTCCATCCACGATCCGGCAGTTTCCTCCATCCATCCCATATCGGCAACGGTCTTGCCATAGAGTTCTATATTGGGTATACCCGTTCTGGCTTCGAGCGCAGCATTGGCAAAGAGAAGTCGCGGACCTTTACTCCAGCGGGTAATAACATCGGTTGTATTTTCAATCAGCGTACTGAGCTCGCGTTGTGCCTGTTTGGTTTGCGTAATATCTTCTGCGGATACAAAGAGCCCGTCTCCTAATTTTATGGCCTTCCACCGGAGCCATTTTTTTTCATGATCTTCATGGTAGTTTGTTTCAATATCAACGGCTTCGTTTTGTGCCACGGCCCGGGCAAAGCATGTAAAAATATCATTGTATATAGGTGGTGGACAGAATTGCGAAAGAACCGATGTTTCTTTTTGATCAAATATATAGAGGGCGGCATCGTTCATCCACTCGCAGGCAAACTCGTGTATCAGGTTTCGTTCATCGCGCACACAACGCAAAATAAATAAAGCTGTAGTAGACACATGAAAGGCAGCTTCGAGCCGGCTCTTGCTTTCGCGCACGTCCATTTCTGCTTTCTTCTGGTGTGTGATGTCTTCTGCGGCCACCACTACCAGATCACGCACGCGTGCATGTATACTCCGGAACCAGCCGCGTAAATTCTTATCGTGGTGATAGTATTCTGATACAGACCGCTCACCGGTATCCAGTACTTTTTTGAGTATAGCAAATTTTCCGTCCCGCACAGCTTCCGGAAATATTTTCGTATAGCGCTTGCCAATGACATGCTGTCCCTGTGCAATAGCACGCATAAGCTTGTTGGCAATAATCCATTCAAAATCTTCTACTTCTCCCTTTTCATTGCGAACTGCTTTGAATACGCTCAGCGCTACGATATCTGACTGGATAACTGATTCCATTAATTCCTTACTTTCCTGCAACTGCCGGTTATGCCAGTGCAGCAATTCGTTTTGCTGTGTGAGTTCTGTCTGTTGCTTTCGAATAGTCTGTGCAGATATCTCGCTCTCCGTAACATCCTGAATGGTGCCCAGTAAATAATTGGTTTCTGTTCTGGACTTGAACGGCTTGCCCTTTAGTGTAATATAGCGTAAGGTGTTATCGGCTTGCAGTATGCGGCATGATACTGTAAAGGGCATAAATTCTTCCTGGGCCGACATTAATTCTTTCCAAACTTTATTCTGGTCTTTTGGATGGATATTTTTAACAAAGACTTCCCAGTCCGTTAGAATATATCCCTCATGCAATCCACTGATGCGATTGAAGTTGGAAGAAGTATAGATAGCCCTCGTATCGAGATTCCAGCGCCATGATCCGGCGGATGACACCGCTTCAGCGTACTCAAATGTTTTGAGGTTAAGCTCCAGTGTATTTGTATAATTGTCCCAGTCGGCAATAGAAGGCTTTGTGCGGTTGCTGTCAGAAAATATACCACTGCCATGCAGCATGTGTATATCTCCGGACGCATTGATAAGGCGTACATGAAATTCCACGATTACACTTTCGTTTGCCGATTCCAGCACCGAGAGAAACATAGCCAGATCTTCAGGGTAAATGAGGTGATTGCTATTGTGTATGTTCACCAGGTAATCGTACGTAACGGCAACATCAGGCAGATCACGCAAACTGCCTAACGTGCCATCATCCAGCAGCCAATGTCCTTCAAATATTAAAAAACATGATTTGACAATAAGCTCAAGTTCATTGTGAATGACAGTTTCATTTTCATTTGCTAAAGCGATCTCCATAAATTTAAACAGGGGTTAACAAGTTCTAGTGGCCAACAGACGGGAGAGTAATAACAGTGGTATGAAGATAGGCGATAAGTTTTCAATCAACTGCTACTTGGCAACAGGTAATTAAAAAAAGTATGATAATATGAACGCTGAAAAGAAGTGTGGAGTGATTTACACGATGAATTTCTTTTGTAAAAAACTATGCCGCTACATTTTTGTAAATCATTAACGAATGCACTATGCAGCGTGTTACCTCTTTTTTCGATTGCATACGGATGCTGCCCATACGGATGGCAGCGGAATAATTTTTTAGCGGGAAGCGTTCATGCGCTATATTTTTATCTGCTTCATACTATTTATTGTAGTACTGCCTGCATTGGCGAAGAAACCCAAGATACAGGGGCAGCAGCCTGTTAGCATCAGCGAAGATCAATCTTATACTATTCAGTTAACAGACCTTGATGTAAAAGATATTTTTTACCCGTGGGGATATACGCTCACAGTATATTCCGGAAATAATTATACCCTCTCCGGAAACACGGTTATTCCGGCATCAAATTTCGCCGGTATACTTACTGTTCCTGTAACCGTAAATAATGGCAGTGACGACAGTAATAAATTCGATTTCAAGATAACTGTGAATCCGGTAAACGATGCGCCTGTTATTACCGGGCAGACTGCTTTACAAACTACAGAAAACACACCTGTTACCATCGCGCTGGCAAACCTGACTGTGTCTGATCCTGATAATAGTTATCCAACCGGTTTTTCGCTAAGTCTCGCGGCAGGCTCGAATTATACAGTGAACGGAGCTACGGTAACGCCATCCGCTGGGTTTACCGGCACCCTTACCGTTGGCACTACTGTAAGCGATGGCGCAGCCAGCAGTAACCAATATGGACTCAAGATCAACGTAGTACCTGGAAATGTGAAGCCTGTTATTACAGGGCAGGTAGCACTTAGTACGCCGAAGAATAAAGCGATTACACTGCAACTCGCCAACCTCACGGTTACCGATCCTGACGATGCCTATCCCGGTAAATTTACCATGTCGGTAGCAGGCGGTAGTAACTATACTGCATCGGGCACTACCGTAACACCGGCTCAGAATTTTGTCGGAACATTGTCAGTGCCTGTAACGGTAAATGATGGTAAAGCCAGCAGTGCGCCTTATAATGTGAAGATTACGGTTACTAACGAATTACAGATCACTGGTCAGCAGCCGCTGGAGACGAACGAAGATCAACCCATCACACTCAAGTTGGCAGACCTCGTAGTGAGTGATCCCTCAAATGTATACCCGAGTGGTTTTACGTTGCAAATACTGGCAGGGGAGAATTATACCGCCAACGGTCTGCAGGTTATTCCGTCAGCAAATTTTTATGGAACACTTTCTGTAGGGGTGACGGTAAGTAATGGAACTGCCACCACAAATCCATATTCTGTTAAGATCACGGTGAACCCTGTAAATGATGCACCGGAGATTGCAGGACTGGAAACGGATCCACTGCTATACACTGTTGCGCACGATGCTGTAGCAATCTCCAAAACACTTACCGTTAGCGATGTGGACGATAACTCGCTAGTGCTGGCGGAGATCAGTTTTCAGCCGGAGACTTTTGAAAGTGGTGCTGACGAATTGATCTTTCAGAACACGGCAACTATACGTGGTGTATACGATTCTGCCAAAGGTGTGATGTCGCTCATTGGCTTTGCCACACTTGCGGAATATAGGGATGCGCTGCGTTCAGTAAAGTATTTATATGATAACGTAAACGACCCGATGCTGGAATCCAAAAAGATATATATCCGCCTGAATGACGGAAAGGCATACAGCATCGCTTATGAACGCGAGATTGACCTGCAGGAAGAGATCAGCTTTGATATACCCAATGGTTTTACGCCGAACAATGATGCAGCCAATGACACATGGAAGGTGAGGCCCCTCAAACATCCGGAGCGATTTGACAAGACTACAATACGGGTATATAACAAACGCGGCTCACTCGTATTTCAGACTACCGGCTTCGAAAAAGACTGGGACGGCCGCTGGAATGGCGAAGTCTTGCCACCCGATACATACTACTATACTATCGATCTAAACCTTACGTATCTTACGAATTCGTATAAGGGAATTGTTACTATCATGCGATAGGAATAGTTGCAGGCTTCTGGCTACAGGTTGCTGGCCGAA
>NZ_DAIQRQ010000020.1:47232-72371 GCF_036786105.1 Ohtaekwangia sp. | reverse complement strand
TACTATCATGCGATAGGAATAGTTGCAGGCTTCTGGCTACAGGTTGCTGGCCGAATGTTGTACTTTCCTTTCGTCATTCGATGTTCCTTGTTAGAATGTTGTCGAATACATTCGGACGTTAACGTACCTCGATGTATCATAACTTGCAGAGTGCAGCAGTGGCATTGCTGGAATTAACTAATTATACGGTAAAGTGAAACGGGAGTACGATCACGAACTGTAAACCATACAAGCAAAACGGGCAACTCGTAAAGTCGCCCGTTTGTTATATAGTTATATTCAAATGCCTGCCGATTAATAGCTCACATTCAATGTAATGGGTACACTGGCGAGTGCCTTGGATATAGGGCAGTTTTCTTTGGCAGCATTCGCTATAGTTTTGAATTGCTCAGCTGATAAGTTTGCAATCTGTGCCGCTGTCAGATCAAGTGTAATACCGGTTATTTTCAGCGCGTTCGTGTCAAACTCAACGGTAGCTTTTGTATCGAGATTACCTGCTGTAAAGCCGGCCTGCATCAGGGCAGCGCTTAGCGCCATGGTAAAACAACCAGCATGTGCAGCGCCGATCAGTTCTTCCGGATTGGTGCCTACGCCATCTGCAAAGCGCGTATTAAATGAATATTGTGTTTTGTTGAGGGTTGTACTTTGCGTAGTGATGTCGCCTTTACCTGCTTTGAGGTCACCACTCCAGTGTGCACTTGCTGTTCTTTTCATAGTAATAACATTTAGTTAATGAACGATGTTTTGGGTTGAGTAAATCGTGCGACAATCTACTAACGAATTTGGTCGATTACAATTCCTGAATTTCCGATCGGTATTTCTATAGCTGAATTGTGCGCTATAACGGTGTAACCGGAATCAGCAGGAGAGATTATACCCTTGCGGGTGTTATGGAACGGTAGCGAAAGATTTTACTATTTTGGCAGCCTGAAACAGTAATACATGAAGCGGATTCTTTTGATAGAAGACGAAAGCAGCGTAGTTTCATTCATCCGGAAAGGACTTTCGGAGGAAGGCTATGAAGTTAGTGTTGCCCTCGATGGCAACCAGGGAACACACATGGCTATGACCTATGAGTATGATGTAATTATACTCGACATTATGCTACCCGATAAGAATGGACTGGAAATATGCAAAGAGATACGAATCTATAATAAGAAGGTAGCCATCCTGTTTCTCACGGCCCTGGGTACAGCGGAAAACGTTGTGCTTGGACTCGAAACCGGTGCTGACGATTACCTGGTAAAGCCTTTCAAGTTCATTGAGTTACAGGCCAGGATCAAATCACTTCTGCGAAGAACTGATCCGGCTCAGCTCGCACCCGTAGCAGAGCCCTATCTCTATAAGTTTGCCGACATCGAACTGAATGATCTTACCAAAACCGTAAAGCGTGGAGAAACCGTTATTACTTTTACTTCTACAGAATATCGCCTGTTGCTGTTGTTTCTCAAAAATCCGAAGCGTGTACTTTCAAGAACGGAAATACTCGACCAGGTATGGGGTGTAGATTTTGATATGGGTACCAATGTAGTAGATGTATATGTAAATTATCTCCGCAAGAAGCTTGAACAAAACAATGCACTCCGTGTTTTGCAAACGGTAATCGGGATGGGATATGTATTGAAGGACGAATGAAGACGCGTACACGTATAGCGCTTGTTTTTTTTCTGGTAACACTGGCTATCATGATCGTGATGAGCGGTTCTATTTATTATTTCGTTATCAAATATACCTTTAACGATTTCTACAAGCGTCTTCAAACGCGGGCGGCCGTGGCTGCCGGCATTATGCTGGAGACGGAATCAGCAACCGCCTTTCAGCAGATGCGCGATCGTATACTGGAGAAACTTCCGGAAGAAGAAGACTATATTTTTGAAATTACCGGAAATACAGATTTCACGCAGGAGCGTGAGCAGCTTCATTTGCCGCAATCCTTCTTTACCGATATTGTAGGCGGAAATATATCATACTACCAGAAGGATAATGTATTTTTTGCCGGCATCCTGTATGAGAAGGATGCACATCGCTATATAGTTATTGTATCCGCAGAGAATTACTACTACTCACATCACCTCGCAAATCTTCGAAGAATTTTACTGGTGGCCATCATTTCTGTTTCATTGCTTGTGTTATCAGCATCGGTAGTATTCTCGCGGTATATTATTAATCCGGTTCAGGAAATTACCAATCAGGTAAAAGAAATTAACTCTCAAAACCTGCATTTGCGTCTTACCACGTCCAGTGTTCATGACGAGATTAATGAGTTGAAGATTACATTCAATACCATGCTGGATCGGCTGGAGACATCGTTTGCTACGCAGAATAATTTTATCAGCAATGCTTCGCACGAGCTGGGCACACCACTCACCGGTATTATAGGCGAAGCGGATGTAGCATTGTCTAAAAGCCGCGGGCCGGAAGAATATCGTGAGTCGCTGAGCATTATTCTGAAGGAAGCAGAGCGACTGGAAAGAATTACCCGCTCGCTATTGTTCCTGGCGCAGACCGGATTTGATGGCAAAAAGCAAAAGATGGAGATTCTGCGTGTAGACCAACTGTTGTGGGATGTGAAGGAAACGATCGACAAGATCAACCCGAGAAATAAGGTATACATTGACCTGAGCCTCATACCCGACAACCCGCTGAAGCTAAAGATCAGAGGCAATGCTCAATTGCTGCATCTGGCTGTTTCCAACATTGTGAGTAATGCCTGCAAGTATTCTTCCAATAAAGTTGTAGTGCTGTCGATCGGCACCACGGATGAACATGTCGTTATCGTTGTGAAAGATTCGGGTATCGGTATTCCGGAGTCTGAATTGCAATATATTTATGATCCATTTTACCGGGCGTCTAACACTCACAGTTTTGAGGGCTATGGCATCGGGTTACCGCTGGCCAGAAACATCGTTCGCCAGCATCAGGGAGCTATTGTGGTTACATCAAAAGTAAATGAAGGCACCACAGTGCGGCTTACGTTTCCGTTTGCCAATATACCGGGTAATTAATCCTGGCGTTTCTTAACAGATTTTAATCTCGTTGCCATTACATTTTAATCTGCCTCTTAGATCATCCTAATCAGGACATGCCACCTTGCGCAAAAAGAAAATTATATGCGCAAAACAATTTTAATACCCACCGATTTCACAGTAATGCCTTTATTACTGTTGAAACATGCAGCCGTAAACGAGAACCGTGCACTGGATATACTATTCCTGTATGGCACGTTGTTGCCCGATTCTATAACTGATCTGTTATTTTACTCACCAAAAAAAATACTGGATACTGCAATGAGCTCTGACTTCCGCGAAGGATGCGCGGTTATTCAAAACAAGTATCCTGAAAAGATACAGAGTATACGGTTTGAAGTATTTCACGGCCGGAGTACGGATGCTTTCAAAACCCTGGTAAGTATGCAGAAAGTTGATGAGGTACTGATACCGCAGCTGTATACCTTTCGTGAGCACGAGAACAGTTTTAACCCTGTGCCACTGATTCTTAAAAGCGGTGTGCCGGTAATGCAGGTAATTGTTGAACAACCACAGTATATTTCAGAAGGCGACTTGCTGGCAGGTTTACTCACAAGTACGCTATAGTGGCAATAAAAATAATTGGCTTATGAAACCAGGAATCATCGGTGTGATACTTATGCTGTTGGCGATCTCCGCTTTGGCCTGGCTGAAGCATTCCATACCCGGCCCCGATGTATTGATTGTGGGGGTATGGAATGAGCAGACGTGGGAATATGAGAAAGTTTATTCAACGGAAGATCTGGAGAAAGTAAAACAGGAAGAGCAAATGTCGCAGACTGTGAAAGATCAATTGGGCAGGCACCTGATCATTCACTCAGCAGAAAAATGGCTGTTTCGCCCGGATGGAACATTAATTCTGAAAGGTGACCATGCCGATACTGCAGTGAAGTGGAAGATAAAGGGCCGGGGACATATACTTGAATTGGAATATAACGATCGGATTGTTGAACACTATAACCTCACCGAACTGACCCGCGATCAGATGGTGCTGAACTTTGATTCAGATATGCAGGTACGTGGTGTGGCCAAGTTGATATTCAAACGATAAAAAAAGATTACAGAACATGTTACGAAAATATAGCAATAGCAGAAACCTGGCCGATAATATTCGGTTGGGGGTGCTGACAGCATTTGTTGCGGGTATGGTAAACGTTGCGTCCTTTCTCATCTTCCTGTCGTTCTCGTCTAATGTAACAGGATACTTTGCTGTTTTTGCAGCGGAGATGAGCAAAGGCGACTATTACCAGGTATTGGTTGCAGCCGGGTGGATACTGTTGTTCTTCTTCGGAAGCTTTGTGTCCAACCTGATTGTTATACATGTTAATCGTAATAAATATATAGCCCATGCCTTGCCGCTGGTGCTGGAAATGATTTGCCTGTTAACCGTAGGTATATATGGACAGTTCTTTTACCAGGAAACGCTCCTGGAGACAGAAGCGCTTTTGTCATTGATGTTGTTTGCCATGGGGCTTCAGAACGGGTTAACGGCAAGTATCTCTAATTTCGCAGTGAAAACAACGCACCTTACCGGAGCAACCACCGATCTTGGCATCCTTCTATCCATGTTCACTAAAAAGGAATTTCGCAATAATACTGAGCTTAGGGGTAAGGCAAAGCTTATCGCATCGATAACAACATCATACATCAGTGGTGCTGTTGTTGCCGGTTTTTCATATCAGTGGTTGCAATTCAAACTGTTCTATGTCGTCTGTATTTTGCTGTCGGTTGTTATTGCGTATGACGCTTATAAATTAAGTGTACAGCGATACCAGCATCGTGCCCGCAGGAAAAGCTTTGATACAACCAATCGTCTGGCGCAATCGCAGACATACAATAATGGATCGTTGCTTGACAGAAACTTTAAAAAACAGGAGTCGGTATAGATTATTGCTGTGAAGGTTGGAGAAGACGTTGTGAATGATCGGCTCTTTTCAGAAACGAAGCACACGTCTATCCGAACCTTCACATGCATTTCTATCTCCTGTTACTAATTGCCGGGAGACGTACGAATGCAACACCGTTCTTTAGAAGGTAATTATACAGTTTGGCCACATGCGTGGTTCACTGTCATACCTTTTACGGGGCGATGGGTGTATTTTCTCAGGTTGTATTGAAAGTGAATTTAATGCAGATACCGTTCATCAAAAGATGTTATATGCCGATTTGTACATTTTTTTTGTAACCCTTTGCCCAAGTTACAGTAATTATGAGCAATGAATAAAAGTGGATGAAGTTACTTCCTGTATCTGACTTTCTATTTTCAGATTATTTGTGCGGTAACGGACAATTAGTGTATACTTTTGAACAGTTAAGTCGGTGTGTTCTTAACATGTTCTCGTTTATAATTTCATCTAGCGTAAGATGGGGGAGAAGAAGCATAACAATGTTGATAATTAATATATACCTGACGACTATAGATCCGCTGGAGTAAAATAAATTGCAGCCGATTAATTTTTTGGCTAACCTCAGTTATGAAATACCCGTATTAATGATTTAGAAGATTCCTGAACCCATAAGCCACCATTCAAAGTTTTATGACAGATGTAGCGATCACCATCCGAATATCTTCTGGCGAAGATGAGTTTTCACAGTCAGTTGCCAAAGTTGTTGTTTCAGAGCAGGATAATTCAGTCGCCAGCATTTTGCAAGGTTCCCCATTGATAAAGTATACCAGCATTCCTTTTTCATTGAATGCAATAATGTCCGAAGACGAACGGAATTACTTCTATGATTTCCTCCCAGACGAAGACGATGACCAGATGCAGACTATCTCGGCTGTTGCTCCGGCTGCAGTAGCCATCGCATTTTTTGAAAAGATCAGATCGCATCTTATTCAACAATGTCCATCTTATCTGTTGCAAGACCTGGAAAATGTTGAACCTGTGAGACAAAGCGCCGGCGAAAAGGAGCGTGCAAAGGAGAGAATTATCCTGGATTATCTCCACCTCTGGGATTCACTAAGCCAGATCGTTGGTGTTTTAAAGGTAGCGAACACAACAAATAGTAACGTGCAGCTGATTATGAACCACTCGCAGGCTTTTAATTAACCGCGTGTAGTTGCAGAACTTGAAAAGATGCTTTAAGAAACATACGTCTAAACAAGTATATTTTAGCGTAGCATAACGTTAGTCGTCAGCAGTCTGAAGTTTCTCTTTGGCAAAGTATACCACTACTCCCAGTACAATCATACTCATTCCGCCAAGCGCCATCTTCCAGCCGGTGGAAATCAGGATACAAAGCCACATGCCGATAGCAATATAAACGGGCACAGGAAAGAAAGGCATTTTATAAGGGAAGTGCTTGCGCTTGTTATTCGCCAACAATAGAAGTCCCACCGCCTGCCCGATGAACTGTACCAGTATACGCATAGCCAGGATTGCACTGATAACATCACTGAGCCGGAACAAGAGACTGAATATAAAAGCGACCGCCCCCAGAAACACGATTGATACATACGGGAAGTTTCCCCTGGGATGTACACGTGAGAACACTTTAAAGAAAGCACCATCAACGGCAGCGGCATAAGGAATGCGGCTATAGCCAAGGGTAGCCGAAAATACAGAGGCAAATGCCACCAGCAATATAAGCCCGGTAATGATCTTGCCCGCCAATGGTCCGCCCAGCTCGTGCATGAACAGGCTGATTACATAATCGCTGTTCATTGCTTTTTGCCAGGGAATAACACTTACGATGCTCACGTTCATGAGCAGATAGAGTGCAAATATACCGACTATGGATAGCAGCATACTGCGCGGTATATTTCTGGATGGATTGATAATGTCGCCTCCGAGATGACAGACGTTGTAATACCCGAGGTAGCTATATACCGTTTTCACGGAAGCGAAACCAATCGCGGCCGCGAAGCTGTGGTTCATGGTAATGCCTTCATTCATAGTTTGAAGTGGCATCGTAAAATTGCCGTGAGCCATGCCCTGAGCAATGATCCAAAGGATCGTTCCGATAACAATGATCCATAGCAGGACGCTGATCTTCCCTATATCTTCAATCTTTCGGAACAAGAGAATAACAATACAGATCACCACACCGCCACTTACCATTTTACTTTCCCAGGTTGTGAGCGGTGTGAGGTAAGAGAAGTAAGAGGCGAAACCGATTGCAGCGGAAGCGATCACCAATGGAGCTTGTATCAGCGTTTGCCATACAAACAGAAAGCTCATCAGTTTGCCAATTTTCCTGGAGGGGAATGCTTCTTTCAGAAAGTTATACGATCCTCCTGCCAGCGGAAAGGCTGCTCCGAGTTCGCTCCAAACGAGTGCATCAATGATAGAGAGCACTGCACCCGCCACCCATGCATATAAAAAGTAAGGGCCGTTCATGATGCCGATCACCATGGGAAGGGTTATGAAAGGACCGATCCCTACCATATCAGTCATATTAATCGCGGTGGCCTGTAAAAGTCCCAACCGTCTTTCCTTCAACGGTTCAGACATATAGCGTGTAAAGTTCAATCATGCAGTATCCTTAAAAGCATTATCGGAGAGAATTAGTTTACTGCCGGGCGCAAACTCAGAGTCAATCCCTGAGCCCTGGCATCTAAGTGCCTAATTCTTAGTTATTAAAATTCAAATATATTTTGCAAGATGTCGTATGTTAACTTCATGTTAAATATGTGTATCGATTTAATGATTTAGCAACACACGGCCTTCTTTCTTTTCAGCACCTTTGTGCCCAGAACTGCGAGCAAAGTGAAGCTATCTCTGCATACGTTGATGACCTTTTTTACGGTGGACACTTGTCTGCCGGATATAAATTTTAATCAGCGCGCTGAAAGTCATGATACAGATACCGCGTTTACTAAAATGCTTGTGATAAATCCTTTTCATCACAAGTTACAGCCCTATAGCATTACACCCTGCAGAGGTTGCCGCGAATTCCGATTTGTAACTTTTAACAGCGGTTTATCGCGCCCGCGCCCAGATTGTCTGAGCACTCCAAGCTATTTACTTTTTACTTCATACCAACCAAAACAATTCGTCTTTCTATGAAAACGAGATTATTACCTGTTCTTCTGTTTTTACTTGTTCCGCTTTTTACGTGGGCACAAGTTACAACCAGTTCCGTCAGCGGAAAGATCACCGATGCTAAAGGTGATGATTTGCCCGGGGCTACTATTCAATTGATCTATAAACCAACCAACACAGTATATGGTGTGGTAACCAATGCTGATGGCCGCTATACATTGCGCAACCTGAATCCGGGTGGCCCTTATGAGGTTACGGTAACATTCATTGGCTACCAGGTTGAGAAACTTGAGAATGTTACACTGAAGCTGGGTGAAACCCTGAAACTGGATGTTCAATTAAAAGAAGAATCAACAACGCTTCAGGAGGTTCAGGTAGTGGCAGATAATATTCTGGATCTGAACAAGACCGGTACCAGCAACAGTGTAAGCAAGGAGCAATTGCAGAGCCTGCCTACGCTGAGCAGAAGTTTTTCTGATTTTACACGCCTTACTCCACAAGCGAGCAACAACTCTTTTGCGGGTACAAGCTTCCGGTATAACAACATTACGTTGGATGGTGCCATTAACAACGATGCCATCGGATTCAGTCCGTCATTGGGAGGTGTAAGCGGTACAGCCAATCAACCGGGCAGCAGCACACGTACCAATTCATTCAGTCTCGATGCGATACAGGAAGTGCAGGTACAACTGGCGCCTTACGATGTTACACTCGGTAACTTTACCGGTGGTAGTGTTAACGCCGTTTCAAGAAGTGGTAGCAACAATGTTACCGGTTCAGTATATGGTTTCGGCAGAAACGCAGCAATTACCGGTAAATATAAAGGCAATGATAAAGTAGGAGATGGCTCTATCGCCAACGCTTATCATGATTATCAAACCGGTTTTCGCATTGGTTTCCCTATCATAAAAGATAAATTGTTCTGGTTTACCAATGAAGAAATTACCCGCAGCCAGATACCGGCATTCTTTCCGGCAGGGGCTCCGAATTATTTCATGACAACGGATATAGCGAACCAGATCACTAATAAACTGAAGTCGCTTCCGGCATCAACCTACAACCCTGCGGGAGGTTATGATCCCGGTGCTACGCAAGACTATAACATTTACTCCAAGAGCGTAAAGTTCTTTAACCGTCTCGATTGGGTTATCAATAAAAATCACTCGCTTGCCATTCGCAATAACTCCGTAATTTCAGAAGCCAGTAACCTGGAACGTTCTACTTCTGAATTTCAATTCGGTAACTACGATTTTGTTCAAAAGAACCATAACATCAGCACAGTTGCTGAATTGAAGAGCCGTTTTGGAAACACGACCAGCAACAGCTTGATTGTAGGGTATACAGATATTACCGATCGCCGTGATCCAAACGGCACACTGTTTCCACAGATACAGATCAACGGTATAGGCAGCGGTCACGCACTGATTGGAACGAACCGCGAGGCGGCTGTATTCAATATGCATCAGAAAACATTTGAGGTTACAGATAACTTCCGTTGGTTCACGGGTAACCACTCATTCACACTGGGTACGCATAACGAGTTCTATAAGATCGACTATACATTCATTAACTCCTATAACGGACGATTTGATTACGCCAGCCTTGCAGACTTCCTGGCTGACAAGCCTTCACGCATGCGTGCGATCTACAATCCTAACGATAACAGTCTGAGCAACAACCTGGCAAACTCTCCGGCCAAGTTCAACATCTCCATGAACAGCTTGTATATTCAGGATGAACTTGCAGCAACAACCAAACTGGTGGTGACCTATGGACTTCGCGCAGATATCACGATCATGCCGAACACACCGCCAACCGATGCGCATGCTTTATTCCCGAATCCTCCGGCCAACTATGGAACAACCTATACCTATAGCAATCCGGTAGCCACTAACAATAACAAGTTCTTCGGACAAGTATATCTTTCACCTCGCGTCGGATTTAACTATGATGTGAAAGGCGATAAGTCACTGGTATTGCGCGGCGGTAGCGGTATATTTACCGGCCGTATACCTTTTGCCTGGTTGGGATATGCTTACGTGAACGATGGCAAGACCTATGCTGCACTTGATCTGAATCCGCCGAAAGCAGGTACGGCAATACCAACAGATCCTACACAGTTCAAGAACTTTGCCGCGGCAAACGGATCATCAAACCGCGTTGAGCTTGATATTCTTGACAAAAATTTTCAAATGCCTAGAATGTGGAGAAGCAGCTTCGCAACCGATGTAATGCTGGGCAACGGCTATAAACTGACGTTGGAAGCATTGTATACAAAAACATTGAAAGATGTGCAGATCAAACAGATCAACCTGAAGGACTCTGTATATTACGCTGCTACCGATGTAAATCATCAGCAACCTTTGTACCTGTCAGGTGGTGCTACCGGCAACCGCGTAAGCAACAATTTCTCCAGTGTATATCTGATCACCAACACTACCAAAGGACAACGTTATTCGGTGACAGCACAACTTTCCAAGCAATATCCGTTTGGTTTGAGCTTCATGACCGCCTATACTTACGGACAATCAAAAGATATTTTGAACGGTATACGCAATTCACCGGAATCAGGATGGCAGTTGAACCAGGCGTTGAATCCTAACAACCCGGGCCTGACTTATTCAAACTTCGATATCCGTCATCGCATTGTAGCTACTGTGCAGTATAAAAAATCATGGAATGATAAATTGACCTCTTACATTTCATTGATCTCTACGAACCAGTCTGGTTCACCGTTCACGTGGGTAAATACAGCGAACAGCAACTTGTCGCGTTCAGGCCAGCAGGTTGACCTGATGTTTATACCGGCCTCTGCAGATCAGATTAATCTCGTAGACAAAAAGAATGCAGACGGTACAGTTACAACAGCCGCTCAGCAATATGCAGACCTTGCGGACTTTATCAACAATGATCCATACCTGAGCAAACACAAAGGTGAATTTACAGAACGCAACGCAGCGAGAACACCATGGAACAACCTGCTCGATCTTCGTTTGATGCAAGACATAAATTTCAAGGTAGGAGAGAAGACACACCAGTTACAAATCACGTTCGATGTGATCAACTTCTCGAACATGCTGAACAAGAATTGGGGAAGAGTATATTTTACACCGAATACACAAAACTCTTCAGTTGACATGGGACTTCGTGTGACCCGCGCCAATAATTCTACTGCACAACCTACGTATACTTTTACACGCCCTACAACTTCCTACTCAATCGATCAGTTCAGCTCACGCTGGCAAGGTCAATTGGGCTTGAGATATAGCTTCTAAAAGTAATCTACAGAATATATTAAAAGCCCCGGGGTCAATCCTGGGGCTTATTTTTTACTCAGATATACCTGAACCGGGTTCGGCAGGTTGATTGTGAACAGTATGTTGTAACGATTCTTCCAGTATCAGTGGCAGCGTTACCCGAAATGTTGAACCGCGCCCGAGTTCCGATTCCACTTCGATGCTTCCGCGCAATACTTCAATCTGTGCTTTGATCAGGTATAGCCCTATACCACGCCCTTCCACGTGTGTATGAAATCGCTTGTATAGCTTGAATAGTTTCTCCTTATGCAATTGCGTGTCGAAGCCAAGGCCATTGTCGCGTATCTCCAATATAGCCTTGCCGTCCACGCTTTTGCTGGTGGCTGTTACGGCAAGTTTTCTCTCTGGCGAACGAAATTTAATGGCGTTGCTCAACAGGTTATAGAACGTACTTTGCAGCATTGCCTTTATGGTAATGATCCTGGGTAACGCATGGAAGTCTGCTACTATCTCTTCTTCTCCGGTAAAGCTATCCTGCAAAAGGCTGATGCATTGCTTCCATTCTTTTTCAAGCTCCGTTACTTCCAGGTATTGATCCGGTTCATTCCGAAGGTCGAGCACTTTATTCAAGTCTTTAATGACAATGTCCAGATCGGAAGCCGTCTTGGAGATAAGCTCTATCCATCGTTGCACATGCACGATATCTTTTTCTGCCTGTGCCAGTTCAGCCAGACCAATGAGGCGCACAGCCGGACCACGCAGGTTATGCGAAACCGTATAAGAGAACTGCAGCAATTCGTTGTTGTGTTTCACCAGCTCTTCATTGGTAGTGCGCAGCTCAAGCGTCTTCTCGGCCACCATCCGTTCGAGGCCGCGGTTAAGGTCGCTGATGTTTCTGTTACTCTCGGCAAGTTTATTAGCCTGCGTTTGAATCTCTTCGTTTTGTTCTGAGACTTCGTGGTACAGATGTTTCAGCTCCGCATTCATCTGCTGAAGCTGGTTGGCTTGTGCCTGTATATTTTTATTCTTATCGGTAATAACCTTGTTGAGCGTTTTAATGCGACTGTAAAAACGATAGTACACGAATACGAGAACCGCTAACAAGGCAATCACAATAAAGCCGGCAATCAGTAAAATATACTGCTGCCGTAGCCGCGACTCCTGCAAGTGTATCTTGTCTTCTGCAAGCTGCTTGTCTTTTTGTAACACCTTGATGTCACGGTCGCGTTGTTCAATCTCCTGCGTCTTTTCAAGGTTCACAAATCTGCGTGCCAGATCTGTACGATGAACCGAATCTTTTAAGGTGCTGGCCAGCATAGAAAACTTTAGCGATTCTTTGAACTTGTTCTGTGCAGCGAGTAAATCTCTTCGCGTGTTATAGTTTCGGATCAGCAGCTCATTGGCATGTGCACGATGACAGAATTGTTCTGATAGATCGAGCAACCGGGTGGCCTCGGTATAATTACCAGAATGGATATATACATCAGCGGCAGCCCATTGCGACCAGGCCAGGCCGTAACTATAATCAGAGTTTTCAGCACGTTGTATACTCTCACGATACAACGCAAGAGCACGAGCCGGGTGGTTTTGTGCGGCTTCAAGCAAGCCGCGGTTCATCAACGCCTCACTGAGCGCACGGTCATCTCCCCACCGGGTATATATATAGATTACGGAATCGAGGGCCATCCGGGCTGCATCAAAATTATGCAACTCGGTTAGCACAACTCCTTTTAGCATCAGTGCCTCTGCCATATCGCCTTGCAGTTGTCTCTTGGCACCACTGCCCAGAGCTTCATTGGCTATTCGGAGTGCCTGCATCATATCACCGAGATGAAAGTTTACCCAGCCTATGCGGTTGCGGATACTATAGGTATCGGCTTCAAATCCTTGCTGCTTGCTGAGCTTGAGCGCATCATACAGGTTGTTTAGTGATAGTTCATACTCCGCGCGATCAGAAAATACTTTTCCCATATCGGTGAGCAATGTTATATACTTTCGAATGAGCAATTTTTTCAGATAGTAGACACGGGCAGAATCAAACAACGCTACTGCTTCCCCGAAACGACCTTTCTGAAAAAAGATAAGCGCACGCAAATGCTGCACATCGTTGAAGTCTTCGGCATCATCCTCATAATCTTTTACCAGGAGCTCGGCTTCATCGAGCATAACTTCGGCACCATCCAGATCACCGGATGCAAACATGTTGCCCGCTTTCAGAGTAAGCGCATCGGCCAATAATATTTTATCGGGCAATAGTCTGCGAATCGCAATGGCCCGATCCAGGTAAAGTTGTTGCTTTTCGTAATCGTAGCGCTGTCCATACAGGGCGCTCATGTTCCGATATATCTTCGATAGTGTAACGGCGTTGCTGCTATCCTTGAAGATCTCGTACGATTTGCTGAAGTAAAATAATGCGGAATCATTCTCTACTTCTTCCAACGCGCAAACACCGAGCTGTAACAAAGTATAGCCTTGATTGGCACGGTCACCGGCTTGTATAGACAATGTCAACCCGCGATGAAGATCATGGTGTGCAGCGGTAAATTGCCCGGAAAGATATTCGTATACACCGCGATATGCAAAAGCAACGGCTTCACCTTTTATATAGCCAATTTGTTGGCTAAGCTCTGTTGCCTGTCGGTTATACAATATTACTTTGTCGTTGTCGCGCGTGATGAATTCGTACGTGAGTTGATTGAGAAGATCAACTTTTTCTTGCTGTGAGGCTTTTGAAAGGCGCTGTTCGAGGCTATCGATGACTTTCGATTGCGCTAATGTATGACCAGAAACAATGACCAGTAAACACAGGAATACGAAAGCCTTGCTGCAATTCATGCTTGAATCTGGAGGTGAACGTTAAAGCAAAATTAGCGGTATTCGGCTCTTAAAAAAATGATAGCAGAAATGTGCAAAAATACGATTGTACTAATCGATCATTAAGATTGTTATCGGAAATCTGCACAAAACCGGCTTTAACGGAAACGAAGCTTGAATTTGGATATGCCGGTCAACTATATATCGCATGCGCCCGTTCGAGGAATGGTAGTTGCTGCGGGTTGATCAGCCTGGCCGCTTGTTCAAATCCCAGCCACGCGGCACGGTCTACCTCCGCTACGTTAATGTATTTGCCCGAGTGCGGTGGCCACTCCATAGGAAATGTGTTGGAGACGATTGGCTGACTGCTCTCATCCCAGGCTCCTGCAAAACACCAGGCGTGCACAATCTTGCCGCCTTTGGTTTTTATTGTGCCCAGATCATGAAACGGAGGCGAGGAAGAGAGCCCCGTTTCTTCATGAAACTCGCGTTGTGCTGCGGCCAGCAGGTCTTCGTTGTTATCGGCTATACCTTTGGGGATACTCCAGACACCTTCGTTCTTTTTTACGTAGTAGGGGCCACCGGGATGTACCAGGAAGAATTCCTGCTTTCCTGAAATTTTGCGACACATTAAAAGTCCAGCGGATTGTATAGCCATGCATATATACTTTTACATTCGAAATATATACTTCTTGTAGGTACGCTAAAAGCATTCACTTTTGAAGAAGTACTATTTGCATGCCAGCAAGTAAGCTACGTGTTACGTGGCACCATTTTTTAACGGCTTGTTAAAAACACAAAGGTTATGAAAACAGCCAGCAAGAAAAGAGGTCCCAAGGACAGAAGTTACGTTAACAAGTCTGAGAAGTTTGAAGTTGCATACGAGAAAAAGCGCAAGACACCGGCGAAGAAATTCGGAAGCAGTCGGAAGACGGCATCGAAATAATATCGATCCTTTTTTTGAAAGAACGCTATGGGACTAACCACATATAAAAAGAAACGTTCTTTTTCACGCACACCGGAGCCCACCGGGGGAAAGGCTGATACAGAGGTGTTGCGCTTTGTTGTGCAGAAGCATGCAGCTTCTCATTTGCATTACGACTTCCGCCTGGAGATGGGAGGCGTGCTGAAGAGTTGGGCGGTTCCAAAAGGACCTTCCATGGACCCGGATGTAAAACGCCTGGCGATGATGGTGGAAGATCATCCTTTTGATTATCGGAATTTTGAGGGCGTTATACCGGAAGGCAACTACGGTGCCGGTACGGTGATCGTGTGGGATGAAGGTATATATCATGCTGACGATGATTTTCCGGATAAAAAATCGGAAGACAAAGCGTTACTCCGGCAATGGCATGCGGGCAAGATCAGCTTTATACTGCAAGGCAAAAAACTGAAAGGTGCTTTTGCTTTGGTAAAAGCCAGCAGCCGTGGTGAGAACAGTTGGCTGCTAATGAAACTGAAAGATAAATATGCTGATAAAGAAGATATACTTCTGAAAGATCGATCGGTTATCTCCAGGAAAACACTCGAACAGGTTAAGGCAGCGCCACAACGAATCTACGGACAAAAGAGTGTGGCAGCAAAGACTCCGCGTAAGAAAGAAAAGGGAGCGCGCACGGTAAAAAAGACTGCGCGAAAAACGAGCAGTGCTCCTCATGCCCGGAAAGAGGAACCTGCATCCGATGATGCATCATCGGCTACATCCATTCTTCAATCGGCTCCGAAGAAAAAGTTCTACACGAACCTGGTTCCTATGCTGGCCACATTGGTTGATAAACCAATCGATCAACCTGGATGGTTATATGAAATAAAATGGGATGGCTATCGCGCGGTTGCCTTTATCCATGAAGGCGTGGTAGAATTGAAATCGCGCAACGATAAGTCATTCAATAAGAAATTTTATCCGCTATATCATGCCCTGGAAGAATGGAACATCAACGCGATTGTAGATGGAGAGATTGTTGTGATCGGGGAAAATGGTCAATCTGATTTTGGAGCACTGCAAAACTGGCGAAGCGAGGCCGATGGCGACCTGGTGTATTATCTCTTCGATGTTGTTTGGTTAAATGGTAAAGATCTGTGCAATGTACCGCTGGAACAAAGGCGTGCAGTGTTGCAAAGTATCGCGCCTGGCAATGGCATGATTCGCGTGAGTGAATCATTCAATGTAACCGCAAAAGAATTTTACGCGGCAGCAACACAGATGGGCCTTGAAGGCATGATGGCCAAAAAGGCGGATAGCCTGTATATATCGGGCACCCGCACTACAGAGTGGCTAAAGATCAAAGCCAACAAAAGGCAGGAAGTTGTTATTGGCGGATATACCCAAAACGAAAATTCAGGCAAGGCTTTCAGCTCTCTGCTGGTGGGCGTTTATGAAGGTAACGACTTTGTATATACCGGAAAAATCGGAACCGGTTTTACGCAAAAGCAGCAGCAGGAAATGATGCAGCAGTTCAAACCGCTTGTGGTGAAGAAACATCCTTTTACAAGACTTCCGGACTATAACAAACCTTCGCGATTCAATCCACGCCCGGCCCAGGCTACGGCTACATGGCTTAAACCGGAATTGGTTTGTGAAGTGAGCTATACCGAGATAACCAGCGATGGTGTAATGCGCCATCCATCTTTTGAAGGTATGCGGGTTGATAAGAAAGCGCACGATGTTACGCGTGAAAATGCAATTCCTGCAGAAGAAGTTGTTGGTAAAGATGTGCGTAAAGCAAAATCAAAATTTGTGGAAGCGCATGCCAGGCGGGAGCGGAGCACGCTGCTGAATCCGACCGATGAAACGCAAGTGCGTGAAGTGGATGGCCACTCAATAAAATTTACCAACCTGAGCAAACTATACTGGCCTGATGAAAAAGTAACAAAGCGCGACATGCTGAATTACTATTACCAGGTTGCACCTTATATACTTCCATACCTGAAAGACAGACCGCAGTCGCTTAATCGTTTTCCCAATGGTATCAAAAGCAAGAGCTTCTATCAGAAAGATGTTACCGGCAAAGTGCCTGATTGGGTAAGCACATATCTGTACCACAGCAGTGATGAGATTGAGGTGGACAAACATTTCATGATTCCGAAGAGTGAAGCTGATGTACTATTGATGGCATCGATGGGATGTATTGAAATGAATCCGTGGAGTAGTCGTGTAGATACACCGGATTATCCTGACTGGTGTATCATTGATCTTGATCCGGATAAAAATTCATTCGACCAGGTAATTATAGCGGCACAGGTTACGCATCAACTGCTGGACAGCATTGGTATACCATCCTATTGTAAAACCAGTGGCTCCACGGGATTGCACATCTATATACCGTTGGGTGCCCGCTATACCTATGAGCAGTCTAAGGAATTTGCCCGCGTTCTGGTAACGCATGTTCATAAAGAGATACCCACGTTTACCAGCATTGAACGTATAGTGTCTAATCGAAAGGGAAAAATGTATCTTGACTTTCTGCAGAATCGTCCGAAGGCAACGCTGGCAGCGCCGTATTCGTTGCGCCCGAAACCAGGTGCTACAGTATCCATGCCGCTGCATTGGGATGAAGTAAAGAAGGGGTTAAAAATGACAGATTTCACGATCTTCAATGCCGTAGACAGGATTAGAGAAACCGGTGATTTGTTCAAGCCTGTACTGGGTAAAGGTATCGACCTCGATAAAATGAGCAGGAAACTTTCATAATACGTATACTTGCAACAATAGCGAACGTTAGCTTACTTAAAAGTAATAAATCAATTTTGTATACGTATACGTTGGTGAAATTATTTTCATATATATGCAGTAATTGATGTTTGCTATACATGTTTCAATCTGATGCATATATAAATCAAAACAACTGATCGTTCACATTTATGACGGAACAAATTAACCAGCCATTACCCGGTGCCTACACGCAGATACTGGCAGCTACCCAAGTCTCCGGATTTACCATGGCCTCTGATATACTTACTTGTTCACTGTTGCGTACACTGGCAGCTTCCAAGCCGGGTGGAAAATTTCTGGAACTGGGCACAGGAACCGGCCTGTCTACTGCGTGGATACTCGATGGTATGGACCATGCCTCTACACTGGTGTCAGTAGACAATGACAAATCATTTCTGGATATAGCTTCCCAATACCTGGGGGCAGACACACGCCTAGAACTGGTTGCATCCGATGGTGGCGATTGGCTCCATAACAATCGCAGCCAAACATACGACTATATATTTGCAGACACCTGGCATGGCAAATACCGGATGCTTGAGGATACACTCGCCATGCTAAACAAAGGCGGACTATACATTATTGATGACATGCTACCGCAACCTAACTGGCCGGAGGGGCACCATGAAAAAGTTACCAACCTGTTGGCTATACTGGATGCACGGCAGGACCTGATCTTGACACGACAAGTATGGGCCACGGGTATTGTAGTGGCTGTTAAGAAATAGCTGAAAAATTTTAAAAAGCCCTGAGCTTTCAACTACTGCTGCGCGAGATCGTGTTCATCCTTTTTTTAGTTAATCGCATATGCTACGCGTGAAAAGCTTAATTGCACTGACTGTTAAGAATAAGGATGTTCTGACAGGTATATATTTTGGCAGAACCAAGGCATGGGCAAACGGTTGGGCTACGGGACCGGAATCATTCATCACAATAGACGCATACGTGATGTACAAGAGCTGGGAGAAGGCCAGTTGTTGTATGACAGACAGCCAGCGCCTGACCGTGAGAGTTTGAATATACAGCCGTTAGCTTATTGCCTTTCCGTCTTCCCTAATTTTTTACCTTCTGTGTAAATCTTGAAGAAAATTCCAATTCAATTGTTCAATCAAAAGTTATCATTACCAGTTAAAGCGGTGTAGATGTTTTACGGGCACTCATCACATATATAGCTATTAACGATTACAATTACGACTATCAGGTGCAAACCTTTGCACATACTCTGACCAGTATATTTCATGAAAATTTTTCTGGGAAAAGTGAACTCCGTTGCCGTTACTTTACGTTGACAAATTTGTTAAATAAAAAAAACCGATGCTCCTATATCTGAAAAAGGTTTGCCTGACCGATACAATATTTTAAAAGGCTGAACGACTCCCATTCTGAATAGACAACAAAATTGACTATTTAAAAACGTAATGAACTATAGACCAAACATGTATACATGACAGATTCTCCGTAAAGCAATTTCCAAACAACCACCGTTGTGGCCTCGCCACTAAAAAACCATACCCCGTAATTACTACACATTTTTAAACACACTATGCAATCGACCTTAACCCAAAGAAAAGACCTTTTATGGATTGTCGCGATTGTACTTGTTCTCCCGTGGATGAGTTATGCACAGCAGCAGGGTACATCGCAGGATAGCACGTTGCAAGTCGCTACGTTAGACAGAGTTGTTCAGTATGCTCTTGTACATCAACCCGCCGTTCAACAGGCTGTTATTGACCAGGAGATTACAAACAAAGTAATCAAGGGCAAACTCGCAGACTGGTATCCGCAGATCAATTTTACCTATAACTACCAGCGTTTCTTCGACTTACAGACAAGTGTGATCGGTGGAAACACCATTCGTTTTGGTGTTGACAATACTTCATCGGGCCAGATCAATGCTACACAGGCAATCTTTAACCGCGATGTATTGCTCGCCAGCAGCACGGCTTCTAAAGTAAGAATACAAGCCGAGCAGAATACAGTAAAGAGTAAAATTGATGTTGTTGTAAATGTCACCAAGGCATTCTACGACCTGTTGGCTACCACTCAAACGATCAAAGTAAATGAAGAATCGATTGTGCGACTGGAACGAAGCCTCAAAGATTCTTATAGCCGGTATACCAGCGGTGTTGCCGATAAGACCGATTACAAGCGGGCCCAGATTTCGTTGAACAATGCCAGGGCATCTCTTAAAAGTGCACGGGAGCAATTGCTTTATAAACAAGAGTATCTCAAGATGTTAATGGGATATCCCGTGCACGGCTCTTTAAATGTTCAGTACGATTCCGCGCAGATGGAGAACGAGATCGCGTTTGATACCACGCAACAGATCAACTTCTCGCAGAACATCGACTACAAGCTTTTATACATATCGAAAGAGCTTCAGCATGCGAACGTGAAGTATGCACGTTGGGCATTTCTGCCAACGCTAAGTGCATTTGGTTCCTATATATTGAATTACCAGAACAATAGCTTTGGTGAACTTTACAATAAGCGATACCCGTATTCGTATGCCGGTGTTACGCTGGCCATTCCTGTCTTCCAGGGAGGTAAACGCATCGCCAAGATACAGGAGCAGAAATGGACGGAGAAGCGTATTGATGTGAGTCTGAAGAATCTTGAGAACTCGTTGAACACAGAGTATACCCGCGCACTGGCGGCTTATAAAAGCAATCTGAGCAACTACCTGGCGCAGAAAGAAAATGCAGCACTTGCCCAGGAAGTGTATGATGTCATTACGCTTCAATACAAGAACGGTGTTCGCACCTACCTGGACGTAACGGTATCAGAGACTGATCTTCGAACCACCCGTATCAATTACTTCAACGCCCTGAACCTCGTACTGGCCAGTAAGATGGATGTACTCCGGGCACTTGGACAAATCAATTACTAACTCAGAAACCATTACACTATGTCATTTAAAAATATACCATCGTACGCTTCTGTGGCATTGTTGCTTGCAACATTTGCCTGCGGAAATAAAAATCAGCAGGGGATGCAGGGGCCTCCGCCGGTGAATGTGGCTGTGCAAACAGTATCGACCGGAGATGCCGCATACTATGACGAATATCCTGCCATTGTACGTGCATTACAGGAAGTAGAGCTGCGCCCGCAGGTGAGCGGCTATATTACCGGTATACATTTCATGGAAGGTCAACAGGTAAAGAAAGGACAGAAATTATACTCGATCGATCAGCAACAATCGGAGGCCAACTATAGCCAGGCACTCGCCAACCTTTCCGTGCAGGAAGCAAACCTTGAAAAAGCGAAACGCGATGTAGATCGCTATCGTGAACTGGACAAGCAAGATGCTATTGCCAAACAACAGGTTGACTATGCTGAGGCAACGTATGAAGCTGCGCAGAAACAGGTAGATGCGGCGAAAGCTGCCGTACGTTCTGTGCAAACCAACGTGCGTTATACTTCCATTACGGCTCCGTTTGACGGAACGATTGGTATCTCGCTGGTGCGCCTCGGTGCAGCCGTTACGCCTGGTCAGACCATACTCAACACTATTTCTTCTGATAATCCGATCGCTGTCGATATTACCGTTGATCAGCAGGAGATCTATCGCTTTTCAGAGCTTCTTGCCCGTAAGGCAGCCAAGAATGATTCGACATTCCGTTTATCATTCAAAGGTGAGTTATACCCGTACTCCGGAAAGATCAGCATCATCGATCGCGCGGTTGATCCGCAAACCGGTACCATCAAAATGCGTATTGAATTTCCGAATCCAGACCATATTCTGCGTTCAGGTATGAGCGGCACATTGCTCGTGCAAACAACTACCAGCAAGGCAGTAATTATACCGTACAAAGCGGTTAACGAGCAGCTCGGTGAGTTCTATGTATATATGGCTGACAGCGCGAAGGCCACGCAGGTAAAAGTAAAACTGGGCAAGCAGGTCGGTCGCAATATCATTATCCGCGATGGCCTGAAAGAAGGTGATGTGATCATTACCGAAGGTATACAGAGCCTTCGCGAAGGTACACCGATCAACATTGGTCAACCTGGTGGCAATGCTCCACAAGCAGCAAAAAAATAACCCGACAACCATTCATCTTATAACCGAGAACAAATGATCTCAGATGTATTTATAAAACGGCCGGTTACGTCTATCGTAGTATCCCTGGTAATTGTACTGGTGGGTATCATCGCGATGACAACACTGCCCATTTCGCAGTACCCGGATATTACACCGCCTACGGTAAACGTGAACAGCACCTATATTGGTGCAGATGCACAAACGGTGGAGCAAACCACCACTACGGCTATCGAAGCACAGATCAACGGTACCCCCGGTATGTCCTATATGTCCAGTAACAGTACCGGCAGTGGTGTCAGTGCTATTACGGTAACATTCGATATTGGTACCGATATAAACATTGCTACGCTTGATGTACAGAACCGGGTAAGTGTGGCCGAGCCTGCACTGCCGGAGATTGTAAAACGTCTCGGTATCACGGTACGCAAGCGTAACCCCAGTATATTTCTCGCACTGGCACTATATTCTCCAAAGGGAACACACGATGCAACTTTCCTCGGAAACTTCGGAAATATATACCTGAAAGATGCGTTGCTGCGTGTAAGTGGTGTGGGTGATATCGTGATGGTGGGCGATGACTTCGGTATGCGTATCTGGTTGAACCCTGAGAAGCTTGCCAGCCTCGGTATAACGCCGGCAGAAGTAAACGCTGCGTTGTCTGAGCAAAACCTTCAAATCGCAGCCGGTTCGATCGGTGCGAGCCCGCAGCCGCGGTTGCAGGCATTTGAATACAACGTGCTTACCAACAGCCGTATTAACAAAGTAGAAGACTTTGAGAACATTGTTGTGCGCAGCAATCCGCAGCAAGGCAGCCTGGTATATTTAAAAGATATAGCGCGTGTGGAGCTTGCCAAGTTCAACTACGGTAATAACCCGTTTGTAATGCGTAAACCTGCGGCATTCATGCTGCTATACCTGGCACCCGGTGCCAATGCACTGGCGACAAACGAAGGCGTAACCAAAGCACTCGCAGAGTTGAAGAAGAGCTTCCCGAAAGATGTAGATTACCTCGTGCCACTCGAAACAACATCGGTTGTGGAGATCTCTATTGAAGAGGTGGTGCATACCTTGCTGGAAGCGCTTGCACTCGTGGTGCTTGTGGTGTTCCTCTTCCTGCAGAACTGGCGCGCTACGCTGATCCCTGTACTCGCTATTCCGGTATCGCTCATCGGTACATTCATATTCTTTATACCGTTTGGATTTACGATCAATACATTAACGTTGTTTGCATTCGTATTGGCCATTGGTATTGTGGTGGATGATGCCATCGTGGTGGTGGAAGCGATCCAGCACAATATGGATCACTATAAATTATCCCCCAAGGATGCGACAACCCGTGCCATGAAAGAAATTTCTGCGCCTGTGGTAGCCATCGCGTTGATCCTCGCAGCGGTGTTTGTACCGGTAGGATTTGTGCCGGGCATTGTGGGTAAATTATACCAGCAGTTTGCTATTACCATTGCAGTATCAGTAGTGATCTCGGCTTTTGTAGCCCTTTCACTTACACCGGCATTGAGCATGCTGTTGCTGAAGCCACACAACGGAGACACCAGGAAGAATTTTCTCGACCGTTTCTTTGATCGCTTCAACAACTGGTTTAATAAGGTGACACGTTCCTATACCAGCGGTGTGGGTAAATGGATCAAGCACACACCGTATGTAATGGTAATGATGGTATGTTTGTTTGTGGGCTTGTTCTGGCTCTTCAAGCATAAGCCAACCGGGTTTATACCCACAGAAGATGAAAAGCGCATGTATGTTACTTATGAAATGCCGGAAGGTACTTCTACCAAGCGTAACATCGAGATGCAGCTGGAGATACAAAAACGTATCGAGTCTATCCGCGCGGTAAAAGTAGTGGGTGGTCTGGCAGGCTTGAATATTCTTACGTTCTCAAACAAGTCGAATGTAGGTACTCTGTTTGTAAATCTGAAGCACTGGAATGAACGTGATCTGAAAACAGAAAGCGTGCAGGCTGTGATGGGAGAGATTCAGAAACGCACGGCTGATATTAAAGAAGCACGCATTCTTACCATAGCACCTCCGGCTATACCGGGTCTGGGACAATCGTCCGGATTTACGTTTGAATTGCAACAGACCACCAGTACAGATGATATCAAACAATTTGAAGGCGTGATGCGCAAGTTTCTCGGTGCTGTGAACCAGCGACCAGAGATCGCGATGGCGTACTCATTCTTCTCGGCACGTACACCAAGTTATCAGGTAGAACTTGATAAGGAAAAAGCGAAGAAACTGGGTGTTTCCGTGTCTGATGCCTATAGCACATTGTCAACGTACCTGGGTAGTACATATGTGAACGACTTCAATATTTACGGTCGTAACTTCCGCGTGGTATCGCAAGCGGATACCTCTTACCGGAAAGACATCAATGATATAGGCAAGTACTTCGTACGCAACAGTACAGGCAACATGGTACCCTTGAGTTCGCTCATCACGTCCAGAATAATCGAGACACCGGCCGTTATATCGCACTATAATATATACCGCTCGGCAGAGATCATGGGGGTTGCCAAGCCAGGTTTTAGTAGCGGGCAGGCTATCGATGCACTCAAAGAAGTAGCGGCACAAACATTACCCGTAGGCTATAGCTATGAATTTGGTGGCATGAGCCGCGAAGAGATCAAGGCAGGTAACAGCACAGGACTTATCTTTGGTATCTCTGTAGTATTCGTTTTCCTGTTCCTGGCTGCCTTGTATGAAAGCTGGTCCGTACCATTCTCGGTATTATTTGCTGTGCCAATCGGTGCATTCGGTTCGATCCTTACACTTACCCTGTTACCGAACCTCACCAACAATATATATGCGCAGATCGGTTTGATAACGCTGATTGGTCTTGCGGCGAAGAACGCAATCTTGATCGTGGAGTTTGCCAAAGAACGTGTAGACAGAGGCATGGAAATCGTAGATGCCACGCTGGAAGCCGTGTCGTTGCGTTTGCGTCCGATCATCATGACTTCGCTGGCCTTTATACTGGGCGTGTTGCCATTGGCATTCGCAGCCGGTGCCGGTGCGGAAGCGCGTAAAACAATTGGCTGGACAGTTGCCGGTGGTATGCTTGCAGCAAGCTCACTGGCTATATTTGTGGTGCCGGTGTTGTTCGTATTCATTACGAAGATCGCTTACCGGAAAAAAGCAAATGCAGCTGCTATACCCGTACCTGCATCACCAACAACAGATGATCATCACGATAGTCATCCATAACGTATAAAAGTACCCTCACAATAAAAAGCGCCCTAAAGCAACGGGGCGCTTTTTATTTTATATTCTTACTTCTTGCTTCTT
>NZ_DAIQRQ010000020.1:9673-47132 GCF_036786105.1 Ohtaekwangia sp. | reverse complement strand
CTTACTTCTTACTTCTTAATCAACTCGTTTCAACCGTACGCTCCTCCAGCTGCCCGATCTTCATCTTATCAGTTTGCTTTAGCGCACGTTGCCGCAGGTACGGACCAAATAGTAAAGCAATCATACAGGTAATGATACCCTGGATCAGAAATGTTTTAGGCGCTCCAATGTGACTGGATAACGCTCCGATGAGTAATGCTCCAATAGGTTGCATACCAAAAAATGCCATGGCATAATAACTGATCACACGTCCGCGCATCGCAGGAGTCACCATAGTTTGAATGAGTGTATTGCTAATAGTAGTCTGCGACATCATACCGAATCCAACAATTATCAGAAAGGGTGTTGCATACGAGAGTATATCAAGGTGTGAGAATAAGATCAGCCCCGCGCCAAACAACAATGTGTTGTTGAATAATATTCGCTTGAGGTTTGCTCCAGGATTGAGCGATGCCAGAAATATAGCACCTCCCAATGCACCCACGCCTACAATGCTGTTGAGATAACCGAACGTAGTAGCCTTACCGTGGAATATTTCTTTAGCATAGATCGGCAGCAGCGTTATATAGGGAAGCGAGAAAAGGCTGACGAGCGCCAGCATAAGCATAATGGTGCTGATAGACGGTGTATTTTTAAGGTATATAAAGCCGTTCTTCAGATCCGTGATCGCGTTGGTAACACGCTCCGGTTTCTTATACGGTGGCAGCTTCATAAAGAGGAGTGAAGTGATCACTGCTATAAAACTGCATCCGTTTAGCAGAAAGCAAATAGCCGCGCCCCATTGATGCAACACAAGACCCGAAAGTGCCGGACCAATAAGCCTTGCCAGGTGTACCATGGAAGAATTGAGCGCGATGGCATTGGGAAGATGTTCTTTGTTGTCAACCATGTCGTATACCAGTGCCTGGCGTGCGGGTACATCAAACGCATTGATTGTTCCGAGTACAACACTGAGAAACAGTACCTGCCAGGCAGTATAGTGGCCCGACATTATCAGTACAGTAAGTATAATGGCCTGCACCAGCGAAGCTATTTGCGTAAGCAGTAAAACTTTATATCGGTTGAAGCGATCTGAAACTACTCCGCCAATGATTGAGAACAGAAACGAAGGGAACTGAGCAGCAAAAGCCGTAAGGCCCAGCATAAAAGCAGATGAAGTAAGCTCATAGATAAGCCAGTATACGGCGGTGCGTTGCATCCATGTACCGATCAGTGAAAGGGATTGTCCGGAAAAATATAACCGGTAATTCCTGCTTTGAAATGCGCGAAGAGTCTTGGTAATAATCATGGAGTACAAATCCTCATCTTATAACGTTCATCAACATCACGAAGAATGTCTTATAGCAATGATAAGACAAATGCCTGCAACATTCACTGGATTTTACACCATGGTTAATTTTCCGAGATTCTTTGTGAACAGAGATTTTTGACGGAATCGTTAAAAAAATATGCCGGGACAGGCGGAACAGGGGTGAGTATCTGGTGGTATATACGCAAGTTATTGGCATGTAACCCACGTGTGCGCTGGTTAAAAAAAAATAATTTTTTTTTGTAAAGAATAGCCGTCATTCATTTTACAACACTTTAAAATTCCGCAGCAAGGCGTTAATTTTGAAACTTGTCCACGGCAAACAACCCATGATTTTAACCACCCCAGATGATCAATACCACAGAGCAGGAAGAACGCGAGTATCTTGAAGAGATCAAAGAGAAACTGCAGGTCGCCCTCAGGCGTGTAGACGATACGGTGCGAAGTTTTTCGGCAGAGCTTCGGCAAAATAAGGAGTATATCTACGAACACCAGTCTGGCCTGGATGAGGCTGATATGGTTGCGGCCGGACAGTCCATCAACCGTATGGCTTTTACCGGGGAGTCGGCTGTCGCAAGAAAACGAAAGTTGCTCAAGCTTCGCGAGTCTCCTTATTTCGGGCGCATTGACTTTGTAACCGGTGGCGAACACGCTCCCGTCTATATCGGTATATATTCCTTCGCTGATGAACGTGCCAACCTCATCTACGATTGGCGCGCACCTATATCTTCCATGTTCTATGATTTTGAATTGGGTAACGCCTGGTACAAGACGCCTTCCGGAGATGTGCACGGTGAAGTGGTGCTGAAACGCCAATATAAAATTCGCGATGGAAAGATGGAGTTCATGATCGAGAATGCTGTGAACATCCACGATGATATCCTGCAGAAGGAACTCAGCAAATCATCTGACGACAAGATGAAAAATATAGTCGCGACTATTCAGCGCGATCAGAATGCTGTAATCCGTAATGAAACATCCCCGGTCATGATCATTCAGGGTGTGGCCGGTTCTGGTAAGACTTCGATTGCTTTGCACCGCATTGCCTTTTTGCTATACCGCTTTCGCGATTCCATTGCCTCGAAGGATATATTGATTCTCTCGCCAAACAAAGTATTTGCAGACTATATATCCAACGTGCTGCCCGAGCTGGGAGAGGAGCATATTCCGGAAATGGGTATTGAAGAACTGGCTGCTGAAATACTGGAGAATAAATATACTTTTCAAACTTTCTTTGAACAGGTATCAGTGTTACTGGAGAAACACGATGCGGCCTTTATTGAGCGCATCCGCTTCAAATCCTCTTTTGAATTTTTAGGTCTGCTCAATCGCTATCTTATTTACGTAGAGAATAATTACTTTACACCGGCCGATGAAGAAATTCGCGTAGCCGGCATTGTAGTACCGTGGCCGTTTATCATCGAGCGATTAAAGGCATATCACAGGATGCCAATTCTCAGGCGCTTTCACGAAGTTGTTAAAGATATACTGAACTATATCCGCACGCAGACCAAACGAAAGCTTACCGGTGCGGAGAAGGCGTTTATATGGGAAACCGTACCCAAGATGTTCAAGGCAAGCAATGTGCTGGATCTATACCGGGGTTTTTATACCTGGGCGAAGAAAGAGGATATGTTCAAAATGGGCGCTGGTGGTTCATTGGAATATGCAGACGTTTTCCCGCTTATCTATTGCAAGCTCAGAATGGAAGGCGCCAAGTCATACGATGAAGTAAAGCACTTACTGATTGATGAGATGCAGGATTATACTCCCGTGCAGTACTCAGTATTGTCGAAATTATTTCATTGCAAGAAGACTATACTGGGTGACATCAGTCAGAAAGTAAATCCATACAGCGCATCGTCTGCTGAAGGCATTCAGCAGGTGTTTCCGCAGGCCGATACCATCAAGCTGTTCCGCAGTTATCGTTCCAGCTACGAGATTACAGCATTTGCGCAGCACATATCACATAACCCGGATATAATACCAATGGAGCGCCATGGCGCACCTCCGGAGCTAAAATGCTATAACAGCAACGCAGAAGAAGCTGAAGCGATACGTGAGATGATTGCGCAGTTCAAAGCATCCGAATATCAATCCCTGGGAATCATTTGTAAAACACTTCAGCAGGCAGAAGACCTTTACAGTGGATTGAAAGCACATGGTATACATTTGCTTACTCCGGAAAGTACGGCGTTCATGAATGGCATCATTATCACCACAGCACACCTGGCCAAGGGACTTGAGTTCGATCAGGTAATTGTGCCTTTTGCATCAGCTCGTAACTATCACACGGATGTAGACCGCAGTATGCTGTATATAGCCTGTACACGCGCCATGCACCGGCTCACATTAACATATTCACGTGATCTCACTCCGTTTGTGGTGAGTTAACGGTTACATGCTAATCGTTAACTGTTTAATCCCATGTCCTGGTAAGCTATCGGGAATAAAAGCCTTTGTAACTCTGAGTCTTCTTGTGATACTTTGTGCAACCGGATTTGAGCTTCAGATTGTCATTGCATCTGCAAATGCTGACAAACCCGAGAAGCTATCAAAGTAAATTCAGGCTCAGGCAGGATAGGTTGTATGGGTAAACATGCATAAATTATTTTAAATCAATAAAGCATTTTTAGAAAATACTATTACATTTGTTTCGTAATGAATACATCAGCATTCCATATCGCATTTATGTCACCGAATCACCAGCTTGTGAAATGGAAATATATGCCCGGGAATGAATGATGTTCGTAAGTGAAATAACTTATGTACAGAAGCCCGGGTAAACACCCGGGCTTTTTTATTTACTACTGATTTTGAAACCATGCCAATCAAACATATACTTATTAATCTCACACGCGAACTGATCCGCACCTTTGCCGTAGTGGATGAGTGGTTCGACAAAGAACACTCCTTACATTGCTATAAGCCTGCATCAGGAGGATGGTGCGTACACGAGGTGCTTGAACACATCATGCTTACCAATCATTACCTGCTCGTGATCATTGAAAAGGGTTGTGAGAAGGCCTTACGGAAACACGAATTACTTGCCGATAAAAACTATATATCAGAAGGTTATACGCTGGCGAACCCGGCACTTCTGGCGATTGGAAAAAACAAGTCGTTTGAGTGGCAACGTCCGGAACATCATCGCCCGACAGGTGAGAAACCGCTGGAAGAAATCAGGCGCGCGATTCGTAACCAACTCGCCCGGTGTCTGGATACGATCGATCAACTTCCCGGAGGAGAAGGTGTATTGCATCAAACTACCATGTCGGTAAATAATCTGGGCAAGCTGGATGTGTATCAATATATATACTTTCTGTCGTTACACGTACAGCGACACTTGCAGCAACTGTGCGCGATCGAAGAGGAGTTTAAAGGTTCATCGGTTGCGTTCGGTATAGAGGGGAGATAATACGCTCGCTATAAAATACGTATATACCGGTATTGCCTTCTATCGGGCAAACCGGTATATTAAGGTATTGATATAATATACTTCTGAGTCAATTTTTATTTTACATAACCCTCTCGTAAAATGAAAAGCCGCAATCCGTTATACATTCTTTTGATGTTTCTTTTTCTTGTGACCGGCTGCGGGCAGAAGGAGAGAAACCGCACGCAGTTTCTGCAAGAGCTTCAGTCCATCGATATCAGGCGGGGCGAGATTACGTTATGTGGTTCTGAACAGGGAAGCTTTGGCAAAGTTTCCTTTGGTCTTTCCTGTGCTGAAAAGGTTCGGGCTGATTTCAATCTTGCTACAGCACTGCTCCATTCATTCGAGTATCCCGAAGCAGAGAAAGTCTTTGCAAAAGTAATTGATGCTGACCCGGAATGTGTCATGGCCTATTGGGGTGTGGCCATGAGTAATTTTCATCCATTATGGGCACAACCTGCAAAAGAAGAACTGGTAAAAGGAGAGAAGACCCTGGCATTGGCCCGGTCGCTTAAAAGTACTTCGCAGCGTGAATCCGATTACCTGGAAGCAATCGGTGCATTCTATGATCATTGGGATTCGCTTGATCATGCTACGCGTGTTTCGAAATTTGAGCATGCAACAGAAGCGATCTATCGCAAATACCCGGATGATAAGGAAGCTGCTATATTTTATGCATTGGCCTTGCGGGCGGCATCTGATCCTGCTGATAAGACTTTTGCCAAACAACGGAAAGCCGGCGAAATCTTAAATGCCCTTTTTACAGCCGAACCTGATCATCCGGGTATTGCGCATTACCTTATTCATACATACGATTACCCTGAGCTTGCAACGCTTGGACTACCGGCCGCGCGCAAGTATGCCTCCATTGCTGCCGCGTCTGCACATGCACAGCACATGCCGTCCCACATCTTTACACGATTGGGATTGTGGAATGAATCAATACAGTCTAACCTGAACTCCATATCGGCAGCACGTTGTTATGCCGAGAACTCCGGGTTGAAAGGCCATTGGGATGAAGAACTGCACGGCATCGACTACCTGGTATATGCTTACCTCCAACAAGGCCGTGACGATCTGGCCAAAGAGCAACTCGATTACCTTGGAACGATTGATCTTGTTTCGCCCGTTAATGGTAAAGATGCCTATACCATGGCAGCGGTACCGGTTCGCTATGCGTTGGAGAGAAAAGACTGGAAAGCCGCTGCAGCGCTGGAGCTTCCATCATCACAGAATTTTCCGTGGGATAATTTTCCATGGGAGAAGGCTGTACTATCTTTTGGTAAAGCACTGGGTGCAGCGCACGTTCATCAGCAAGATGCCGCAGTACAGGCATTGCATGCATTGGAAGATTCCTATAAACGTCTTGCAGAAAAGGGCAAGATGTATGAAGCCAATCAGGTACTTATACAGATGAAAGCTTCGCAGGCATGGATGAAATTTTTTGAAGGACATAAAGAGGAAGCATTTCAATTGATGACAGAGGCGGCCACCCTGGAAGACGCTACCGAGAAACATCCGGTAACACCGGGAGAAGTTTTGCCGGCTCGTGAACTGTTGGCGGATATGTATTTTGAATCCGGTGACTATATAAAAGCATTGGCAACTTATGAGGAAGACCTCAAGCGACATGCAGGGAGATTCAACGGTCTTTATGGCGCAGCACAGGCAGCACAGAAATCCGGTAACATATTGAAAGCGGTTCAATACTATAGGGAGCTCGTATCGATGGCACCATCATACGATCACAAACGAGCCGCCTTGTTGTATGCCGAGGCGTTTTTAAAAAAGCATGTCTGAGCTTCTGATTTAATCGTACATGGCGATGTGTCTGAATATCTTCAACGATCCATCGGGTAATCAATAACTACATCTTTATGTATTGCGAAATGATGCTTTGTATTTTATATTTAAGATATGAAACCATGCACTATCCTTTTAGCTGTTCTTATCATTTGTCAGCTTGCAATGGCACAGCAGGAAGATCAGAAATACATCGTTAAACAGGGAACCCGACCGCGTGATACATTCAGCTTTTCTGATATATACTTGTACCCGGCCTTCAATGCCGGCAAGGTATCATTTAAAAACGGAACCAGTGGTGCCGGCAAGATGAACTATAACCGCTTTACATCGGAGATAGATTTTATTAAAGGGACCGATACGTTAGCGCTTGCCGATGCAGAGACTATGAAAAACGTTGTTATTGGCAAAGATGTTTTCTACTACCAGAAGGGTATTGGATTTGTTCAGATCGTAGCTGAAACACCGTATGCTGTTTTTGCCAGACAGGAGAACATTTCTCTTGTAGACAGAAGACGGCAACCCAACAGGGCTACCTCCAGCAATACATCTAATGGTACCTATAACAACCAGATCACTACCGGTGCCGGTGTTGCTTCGGGCCTGGCGCTGAACATGAGAGAAGAAGTAGATATGATCTATCGCAAGAAGACAGAATACTACTTTGCGAATGTAAAGGCCCGCTTTGTCAAGGCTGATAAGAAAAGTATAGTAAAGCTATATCCTGAGAAAAAGGATGCACTCACCGTATATTTTACAGAGCATGAAGTAGATTTTCATAGCCAGGAAGCACTGCAGGAGTTATTCAACATTATTACAAGTCAGTAATAATATAGTGTTCTGTAGAGGAATAAGCATTCGCGTCAAAATAAAGCTGATCGAAGTTGATCAGCTTTATTTTTATAACGAACCAGAAAATTGCTGGAATAGAATTATAGTCTATAGTAACAAGATATCTTTTGCAAGTACATCTGGATGTTGTTCAGAATGCACTGAAAGAGTTTTGTGTATAATATTCCGCAGCTTTATGGAAATGCATCATCAGTCACGAACAAGTTACTATGTCGTTAACAGCATAACTATGTACCGGCTGGTATCTGCTCCGTTTTTGCTTATACTGGCCGTTGTTGGGGCTATTGGTATTTTTAAATGGCTGATTGCATTCAGCTTTCTTACCGACGCTGTTGATGGCCCATTATCGCGCAAGTATAAAGTTACCAGTGTATTTGGTGCGCGGCTGGATTCCGTTGCTGACGATGCTACGGTCCTGGTGTCCATTATAGCGCTTTGCATACTGCATAGCGATTTCATCTATAGTCATTGGATTATTATAGCAGGATTGCTGGCGTTGTTTGTCATTCAGATGACGGCCGCACTTATCGCCTATAAGAAAGTTACCAGCTTCCATACATACCTCGCTAAATTTGCAGCCGTAACACAGGCTATATTCTTTCTGTTAAAGTTCTTTGATCTGCCGTTTGGCGAAGCGGCATTTTACGTCACCTGTGCCGTTACAGGGTTGGAACTGCTGGAAGAGATTATCCTAGTCATTATCATTCCCGAATGGAAATCAAACGTCAAGGGTTTGTATTGGGTGCTGCGTTCAAATCGTGACGCGGAAGAGGCAAGCAAGTAGTCTTGTAGATACTCATGTATTCAATGGCAGGCTTATATACCAGGCGCCTGCCCCGTATTCGCAACAGGAGTGCTTTTAGCTGGCTAGCATTCCACCCGGTAAACCTTCCACGCTGTATTACCAGTAAGTTATTATCAGGTTGTTGAAGGTCGTACCGAAAGATAAAGGGCGCTTTCGGATTCGTCCATCCGAAAGCCTGCCCAAATCGGATGTCATTAAATGCGAGTGTATCGTGCGTATAGTCAATGACATAATACTGTTGGGAAAATCGTTTTAAATACTGAACATCTTCGCGCTTCTGAACCGGTGCGAGCAGAGTCTCACCCCGCGGATGAAAAGTATAGTTCGTTGGCCCTTTGTCAAACACCGACCGATATCCTGTATTGAATCCGTCTGTCTCTTCTGCCACGATGTACCACAAGAAAATATTAAGTGGTGCCGGCGTTGTAAAATAACGATGATTGTTTGCCGATAGGCGTAAATCCTCTGTTGCCATATGCATGATCGAAAGCTTCATCGCAAACGCAGCAAGCATATATATACCACACGGGATGAGCCCAAGCCTGACAAACGTTATACGACCCTGATGTTGTCGATGCGATACGACCAGTCCAATCAACGCTATGCACGGCCATAAAGTAAACAGGGGATCCGCTACGAATAGCAGATTCAGCGAGTATCGATGATGACTGAAAGGTTCCCACAGGCCGATGCCATACACGTTCATAACATCTATTGCGAGGTGCATGAGTATCTCTGTTCCCAGAAATATACTCCACTTTAAAAATGTGAGCTGCCTGCTCCACCGAACCGCGACAGCGGCTAACAGAAGTGCTGCAAGCACTGCAAATAATAATGAATGAGAGAACCCCCGGTGTGCCAGCAAATATTGCGCAGGTGGCAGCCAAAATGAAGTAACAAAGTCAATATCCGGCAGCGACTGTGCCAATGCCCCTATAAGCATTGCCTTTTTTCCCAGCGATCTGCCCGCCAGAGCTTCACCCGTTACGGCACCAAGCGCTATATGTGTCAGAGAATCCACCGAATATAGCTTGTGATAAAAGAATATGCCGAGGCTGAATCTATAAGCTTCGCCAGCTATAGTAATTGTGATCGGTGTCTAAAACAAAATCAGTTCGTTGGTATAGACTGTTTCCAATGGTGTTTGTCTTGGCCGTCTCCAACAACAATGAAGCTGCACCCGTTTCTTGTGTTAGCTGCTTGGCGCGATCGATCAACTTTACCGACACTTTCAATCCCCGGAATGCAGGTGCTACATACAGATCATTCAACAACCAGATTCTTTTCATTCGCGTAGACGACAGGAGAGGGTATAGCTGCACAAACCCCATCGGTATATTTTCATCAGACCATGCGATGTAGATCACAGAGTCGTGGCTGGTGATTCTTTCTGATAAAAAAGCTGTAGCACCTGGCAAATCGCTGGGATGTTGATAGAACACCCGATATGCGTCAAATAGTGGCGCCAGCGCTTCAAGGTCGTCTGGTACCGCCTGTGTTATAGTCATGCGTGATATACTATACTGGTGATTAACAAGTTTGATGTTTATATATACTGCTCGTGTCATCAGGGAGTTATGCGATGTGAGGTGTTGGTCAGATTCATCTCCCAGGTACGGCCATTGTCAGGTGAAAATGCCTGGCTCCATACCGGGTTTTGCGGATCTGTCTTGTCCCATTTGAACATGACGAGAATCGGTTTGCCTTGAAAAGTGTCTTTACAATAGAAGGTACCAATAGGTCCTTCAAACGATCCTACTACGGGTGGATCGAGTATCCCCAGATTACTGTCCACCCAATACAGACTCCAGAGTTTTGTCTGTGGATTAAACAGTCGAAGCGTAAGCCCTTCGTAGGGTTTGTCACTCACCTGGTTATAAGATGTCTTGAAGATATCAATGTTGGCAATTCCATTTAGCACCGGGCCAAAATTTTCGTCTGACGATTTATACTCAACCCATTCTGTACAGTTGTTTAACCGTGTTTTGAGTCGCTTGTTGTCCATCGTCCATTTGCCGGCCAGGAAATCAAAGTCATGTGCTGATGATGTCTTCGATGCAGTGATTACCAGCCCTCCCTGCGGTGATATTACTGCATTAACCATTTTAAAATCTTTGGCGATTTGCGCGCACAACGGCAGCGTTGCAAACAGCGACATAAGAAGTATGCCTACTGATACGTTTTGCTTTTTCATAGATATGGGTGTTTGATTTGAGATACCAGGTGCCTTATTTCACAAGCAAAAGTAGTGTATCTTTGCACCCCTATACGGATGCAGATTTTGACTTTTTGAAGGATGCAGATATGATCCCTACCATTCACCATGCCGACAAGCCGTTGTATGAACAGATCTATGAATTTTACAAGGATGCCATCCTCAAAAAGCATCTGAACTATCGCGAGCGGTTGCCTTCTTATCGTGTGCTGGCCAAGGAACTCGGCATTGGTAATAACACGGTATTGAAAGCGTATGAGCAGTTAGTGCTCGAGGGGTATGTGACTAATGAACATCGCAGGGGATTGTTTGTTACCAGGATCGATCATAAAGACTGGCATATAGAGGCGGGGAATCCTGCAATGCGTGTCAAAGAAAAACAGGAAAAAGCATGGAAGCCTGCTTTCAATACATCTATACATCTGGTAGACGAACATACTTTTCCTATGAAGCAATGGCGTAAGTGCAGCAACTGGGCGCTTGATTCTATCAGCTTTCAATATCCGGAATATGAAAAGGATGATCCGCTAAAGGAGCAACTCATTCAATACCTCTTTCAATACCGTGGTGTTCGGGCTACTCCCGAACAATTGCTGATAGGTTCCGGAGCTACCGTACTGGTATTCTGGCTGGCTTTCATTCTGAGAAATTCCTGCTCCAGGATATTAACGGAAGACCCCGGCTATCCGCGGACGCGTCAATTGTTTCAGGAGTTTAATTACCACGTTAAGCCTATACGTGTAGCCACTCATGGTATTGATCTGCAGCAACTGGCGCGAGAAAAAGCTGATCTGCTTTACCTTACGCCATCCCATCAATATCCCACCGGGGCAGCTATACCGGTGAGTCATCGCATACAGATTCTGAACTGGGCAAAAAAAAATAAAGCTTATATCATAGAAGATGATTTTGATTGTGAGTTCCGGTATAAAACAAAGCTGATGCCTTCGTTGCAAGGACTTGATCGGGATAATCGCGTAATCTATATCGGGACCTTCTCGAATGCGCTGATGCCATCGCTTCGTGTTGCCTATATGGTGTTGCCCGGGCAGTTTCCCATTCCTTATACATCCTATAGCTACCTCACGAATACCGCTCCTTACTTTACACGCAAGGCACTGGCGCTATTTATAGAAAAAGGTTATTGGGAACGACATCTCAAAAAAATGCGCATCCTGTATAAACGAAAATATGAAGCATGTATAGAAGCACTGCAAGCGCTTCCGGAGAATCGAATACACTTTAATCAGACACCTTCCGGCTTGAATATTTTATTGCGAATACAATCAAGACTTAGTGAGAAAGAAATGTTGGTGCGTGCTCAGAACAATGGAGTAGTCGTTACTCCTGCCAGTGTATTTTACTTTGATAAAAGCAATCAGCCGAAATATCCCGAAGTGCTGTTTGAGTTTGGGAGCTTGCCGTTGGATGAAATTAAGAAAATAGTGGGAAAGCTATATAAGGCGTGGTTTTCGTGAATTGTTATCATTATTCACAAGTAGTGATGCAGAAGTCGGGGCAGACGTAGAATCCGGAAGATAAACTGAACTCAAATTTCTGACTGCTTCACCATTGCCTGGTGAGCGATATACTTAAACCTGGTTTGAAATACAGCCACAGCTACTAATCGCTTTTTGATATACCGGGTGGGAGCGGCCCCTTTAATAACCTTGTCTGTAGGGACAGGTAAGTGTTTTTATAAAAATGCAAACGATTTAACCCCCACGAAATCCACATATATCCCCTTTTAAATTACGCCTGACGTGGTATGTTGGATGCATAATGATTCTACAACCATAAACCTTTTATTATGATCAGACAAACACGTTTTGCAGCCATGCTGTGGCTATCGCTGATGTTCGGATGTAGCCAGGAAGAAGTCGTAACTTCAAATGTACCTAAGTCCGATGTTGTAAACACGACCACCGATAAACGCACTGGCGCTGGGGGTGGTATAGCCGGCGTAAACTGGGCCGATGGCCGTGATAACTTTGTGGACGGCTGGGTTATTCCTTCCGGTCTTACAGCTTCCGATAGCTATGCTACAGTGCAGGCAAAAGCTAATTCTATTCTGAGCGGCTTTCAAACCAATATGCAGGGCGTTAACACGGTGCGCCTGCCGATTAACACCAATAGTGTATTGGAGTCGTGGTGGAGTGCCTATACCGGAGCGTTCGATGCGGCACTCGGCAAGGGCATGAAAGTAATTGTTGCTTGCTGGGAATCTGCGTCTTCACGCGATGGCCGCATTGATGATATAACGCAATTCTGGAACATGTGGCAGGCAGTAGTGAATAAATATGGAAGCAACAGCAATGTATATTTTGAAGTGTTCAATGAGCCGCACGGGTATACATTATCGGAGTTGACATCAATCTATGCTGAATGGCTTTCGCGCTATCCATCGGTGCCGCAGTCACGAATAATTCTGAGTGGAACAGGCTACTCAGAAAATGTTACCGGCGTAGGTGCCGATAGCCGGTTTACCAACTGCTTGCTAGCTTTGCATAACTATGCATACTGGGCAACGCATACATCGCCTGCTGCCTGGGAACAAGACTGGCAGAATCGAATAGGAAGTTACGCCAGTCGTACAGTTGTAACAGAATTTGGTGCTACGATGACAAGCGGTAAGAATTATACCGGTCTGGTAAATGGTGATAATGAAATAGCCTATATACAGGGCTCTACGAATAAGTTCAGAAACAGCGGTATCGCCAGTGTATACTGGCCAGGCCTGCGCGATGGCGATAGCTATAGCATTCAGCAGCGGGGTGGAAGTGGTACCAACATAACACTTACCACAACCAACAGCTCGGGTGTTACCCGCATTCGCTATGGTTGGGGATACGGTGGCTTCGAACCGACCGCATACTATAAAATCACAAATCGCAACAGCGGAAAAGTGGTTGATGTAAACGGAGCCTCTACTACCAATGGCGCCAGTGTTATACAATGGACGTGGAATGGTGGTAACAATCAGCAATGGCGTATTGTGGATGTCGGCAACGGGTATCATCAGATATTGAATCGCAATAGCGGTCAGGCGCTGGATGTAAATCAGGCATCAACGGTGGCAGGGGCAGCGGTTATACAGTGGCCCTGGAACGGTGGTAATAATCAGCAATGGCAGATCATTGATAATGGTGGGGGATACTATCGTATCATCAATCGCAACAGCAGCGATGCGCTGGATGTAAACCAGAGCTCCACCACCGATGGTGCCAGCATCATTCAATGGCCGTGGAATGGTGGTAATAACCAGCAATGGCAGATTGTACAGCAATAAGATATTATATCTGCATGATTATCTATACTGTAATAAGTGGCCATTAACTGCTGATACTGGTTTAGTAATTATGCAAATGCATATAGTATACATTTATAGAAAAAGGTGGCCCGCAAAGCCACCTTTTCTGTAAATAAGTAAACTTGACCTGGTTTGTTTATGAAACCAGAAGGTCAAAGCGGTCGAGGTTCATCACCTTCGTCCAGGCCGCTACAAAGTCTTTAACAAACTTTTCCTGTGAGTCTGTGCTTCCATATACCTCTGCCAATGCACGCAGTTCAGCGTTAGAGCCAAAGATAAGATCAACACGAGTGGCCGTCCATTGGGCTACGCCTGTTTTGCGATCGCTGCCCTCAAAGGTTGTTTGCGCATCAGACGTAGCTTTCCAGGTTGTGCCGAGGTCAAGCAGGTTCAGGAAGAAGTCATTCGTAAGAACTTCCGGACGCTTGGTGAATACACCGTGCTTTGAGCCATCAAAGTTTGTGTTAAGCACACGCATACCACCTACCAGCACGGTCATCTCAGGTGCAGTGAGTGTTAATAATTGTGCTTTATCAATGAGCATTTCTTCTGCTGCAGCTTTGTGTTTGCTCTTTGCATAGTTGCGGAAGGCATCGGCACCCGGCTCCAGCACTTCAAACGATTCTACATCCGTCTGCTCCTGTGTAGCATCTGCGCGACCGGGAATGAATGGAACTGTAATGTCGTGACCAGCATTCTTTGCTGCTTTCTCAACTCCTGCCGATCCTGCCAATACGATCAGGTCAGCCAATGAAATCTGCTTGCCGTCTGTTTGTGCACTGTTAAATTCTTTCTGAATACCTTCCAGTGTTTTCAATACAGCAGCCAGTTGCGTTGGGTTGTTTACTTCCCAGTCTTTCTGCGGAGCCAGACGAATGCGTGCACCATTGGCACCACCACGTTTATCAGAGCCACGGAAAGTAGATGCAGATGCCCATGCCGTGGATACCAGCTGTGATACTGATAAACCTGAAGCAAGAATTTTGCTCTTCAATGCAGCTATATCTTTATCATCGATCAGTTTGTGTGTTACGGCCGGAATCGGGTCTTGCCAGATCAATTCCTCCGCCGGCACTTCCGGACCGAGGTAACGGGCGCGCGGCCCCATATCGCGGTGCGTGAGTTTATACCAGGCCCGTGCGAATGCATCGGCAAACTCCTTCGGATTTTCAAAGAAGCGTCTTGATATCTTTTCATATATAGGATCAAATCTCAATGCAAGGTCGGTAGTAAGCATAGTAGGAGCGTGCTTTTTGGATGCATCGTGTGCATCCGGCACAGTGCCTGCACCCGCACCACCTTTCGGCTTCCACTGATGTGCACCCGCAGGACTCTTGGTCAATTCCCATTCAAAGCCAAAAAGATTTTCGAAAAAGTTATTGCTCCATTGGGTAGGCGTTGTTGTCCACGCACCTTCCAAACCACTCGTAATGGTATGCGCACCGTTACCTGTGCCGTATGTATTTTTCCAGCCGAGGCTTTGTTCTTCAATGCTTGCAGCAGCAGGTTCATGACTTACATATTTACCCGGTTCCGCTGCTCCGTGGGTTTTACCGAAGGAGTGACCGCCGGCAATGAGTGCTACTGTTTCTTCATCGTTCATCGCCATGCGACCGAATGTTTCGCGGATGTCACGAGCTGCAGCAACCGGATCTGGTTTGCCGTTAGGGCCTTCCGGATTTACATAAATAAGTCCCATCTGTACAGCTCCTAACGGATTCTCCAGTTCACGATCGCCTGTATAGCGATTGTCGCCCAGCCATGTTTTTTCAGAGCCCCAATACACATCTTCCTGTGGTTCCCAAACATCTTCACGGCCGCCGGCGAAGCCAAATGTTTTGAATCCCATGGATTCGAGCGCGCAGTTACCTGCAAGGATCAGCAAGTCTGCCCACGAAATTTTCTTACCATATTTTTGTTTGATAGGCCACAACAGCAGACGCGCTTTATCGAGGTTGGCATTGTCGGGCCAGCTATTGAGCGGCGCGAAACGTTGTTGACCTGCACCGGCACCACCGCGACCATCGGATACGCGATATGTACCCGCACTGTGCCATGCCATGCGAATAAAGAAGGGACCATAATGACCATAGTCGGCCGGCCACCATTCCTGCGATGTTGTCATCAGTTCAAAGATATCTTTCTTTACAGCTTTCAGATCGAGCTTCTTAAACTCACTGGCATAATTAAAAGACTTATCCATTGGGTTGGATAGGGCAGAGAACTGACGAAGAATATTCAGTCTTAATTGATTCGGCCACCAGTCGCGGTTTCTGGTACCACCGCCTGCGGCTTGCTTCAATGAGCCACCGTGGAAAGGGCATTTTGCCACACTGTCGTTAACGGTGTAAACGTGAGTTTGATCTGTGTTGCTTGTCATTATGATAATGGGTTTATAAGTTAGTGAACCTTGTTACGTGTTGAGATGCTTAGCACATCTTCGCTTTGCACGTTACAATGTTAAACCCAACCGGGAAATAGATCAAATTGATTATTCTGATGTGTATATAGGATTTGTCTATGATGGCTAATGTAGAGAGCCGAAAGACGGAAGTCTGAAAGTTATAGCTGGTGATCTGTTCTCACCGCTTGCTCACACATCTATTGGCTCGCAGCTATTTTCAAAGGTCGTCTTCTGTAATATCATGATCTACAGAGTTCATGATGATCTCGCGGTATTGTTTTTGAAGTCGTTCGTATAGGCCGGTCTCAGGAGTGTAGCCGGTGATTTTTACGAGGTCTTTGCTGGAGTTCTTATTTGTTATAGGCGGTGTTATACAGGTAACGCTCATGCCGGCACGCTGCATGGCATAGATGCTGTTATAGAACAAATTGCCATTGGGCGAGCGGCCGCAGACTTCAAATGTTTTCTTGATATCGTCTTTTACGATCTGCCAGACCCCGGTATACATGCCTTATTTTTCTAGTTTAGTTTTCTTCAAGCTGTAAAGGTAATCATTCCTGGTGATGAAGTTGCGGGCTTCTGGCTGCCAGCTGCCAGAAGTCTACTGTTTGTAGAATTGGCGTGCGCTTATGGTAGTGTGTTTCTCAGGGTTTTCAACAATGTTTTATTATTAGACTTTTCTATTGTGATGGTTTCACATTGGTTGAACCTGGCAAAGCGCTGGATGGCATCGCATACTTTTCCGATCATGGCCTTGGTGAGCTTGATGTCCTCGAAGTGAATGTTGTGGATGATCAGCATTCGTTGTTTGCGATCGGCTTTGGAATCCATTCGCGCAACAAAGGTATCTCCGATGAGTACAGGTAACGAGAAATAACCATATTTCCGTTTTGGTTTGGGTACAAAACATTCTACCTGGTAATCGAAGTCAAAGAAGTCGCGCAGGCGGAAACGGTATACATTGAGTATATCGAAAGGTGAGAGTATAAATGCATCGCCGGATAACGTAATCTTTTTCTTTTTATACTCGGGAAGCATGTATAGCGGTGTTTTCAGATCGGCAACAGCCACGCTGCACACCTCACCAGAATCTACAAGTTTTAGTATCTCTGTTTTCACGGAGTTCTTTACAAAACGTGCACTCCAGGCAATCTCTTTGATCGAAGCAATGCCCAGTACTTTCAGCGAGCGCATAATCACATGCCTGGCAAACTCTTCATCTGTAGGCATGGTAGTATCGATGTCGCCGGGCAGTATATTTTCCGGCAGGTCATATACTTTTTGAAAATCTTTCCTTCGTGTTGTTACAAGCCGACCATCAAAATGAAGTCGTTCGAGTGCCACTTTCGAAGGGCGCCAGTCCCACCAGCCGGAACTTTTCGTAACGCGGTCGTTCTCGAAATCGCGCGCCCTCAGCGGACCTTCACGTGCTATGCGATCCAGTATTCTTCGCATGAGGTTGACTTCCGCCTGCGTAAGATCGTTTCTTCGGGCAGCAAAGCTGGCTTTTACGGGTAGCGAGAAGCGGAAGTCACGCATGGGTATATATCCTGTGGCAAATGTCCAGAATTCAAAGATGCGTCCATCGGCTTGCAGCTCGTCAATCCATTCAAGTTTATAGTCCGGTATACGTGCAGCAAGGGTGTGATGGTGTGCACGCTCGACCACGTAATTTGTATCGATCTGCACAAATCCCAATTGGTCGATTAGCTTGTACACAGCTTCTTTGCCTTTGCCAAATTGTGCGCGCCTGGCCAGCCCTGCAGCATGAAGAATAATTTTCCGGGCCTCCGGTTTTGTCAGAATGATCTTGTCCACATATGAAATAAATAAATTCCCGGATAGCAGAAAATACTCTCAGAAGATCGGGAAATTTAATTTTTCAATTTTGTAATCTTCCAATTTTCAAATTGCCTTCTACTTGAAGAGATTAAAGTTGGCAACCATCTGCTTATATTCCGGGAGAATTTTTTCATAGAGCGCTTCATCGGCTCGCTTCAATGAGTTCATCAGGGCGCCAATGCCAGAATCTTTCAGCGTAATACGTTGCGCTTTTATCTCCGCCATTTTATTACGGATTGTAGCTTCCAGCTTTATCAGTTCTCGTTCGGTCATGGAAATATTGTTGACGTAGTAAAAATATATATTTTTTACCTTCGCTCATCTGATCTGCTATTTCATTATCATGATGTTGAATACTATACTGACAGGCTTTTATGAGCGCGATATCTCCAGGCTGATTGACGAAGTTAACTTATTCAGGCATGAAGAGAACCTGTGGAAAACGAAGGGATCGGTAAAAAACTCAAGTGGAAACCTGGTGCTGCATATCATCGGCGGTACCAATTATCTTATTGGCGCTACGTTGGCTAACACAGGATATATACGTGATCGCCACCAGGAGTTCATCAAAAAAGATGTGGCCAGAAAAGAACTTGTGAAGCAGCTGGAAGCGCTTGTCCCAATGATCAGCAATACGTTAGACACGCTCTCGTTGGATGGTGAATACCCGTTGCCATTTGATGGAACCAAACGTTCCAACAGTTATGTATTGATGCAGTTAGCCCTTCATCTAAATTATCACCTCGGGCAGGTAAATTACCTGAGACGTATACTGGAATCGGAAGCATAAATTGCTCGGATCAGGCATAAAAAAAGTGGCACCTGGCCACTCTTCTTATAATACTTTGCAATATGCAGTTCAAAGGTTATTTACCTCCTTCGCTCCATGGAGGAGTGATTTTATTCATACGTGCATACGCGATCAACTGACCGAGGTGCTCATTTGAGTGACCCAGCGCAATCAGGATAGCAGACATGCTGGTGTAGTCGCCAGGAAAAGGAAATTCCACTTTGGTAGCCAAAGATGCATCCTGCGTATTCTTGATGGCGTTGATGATCAACTCATAAGAACGTTTCAGCTCCGCAGCAATAGCATCCTTTGTTTTCAGATCCTTCTCAATTGTTTGCATGTTTACACCATCCGGAATCTTCGCGCCCAGCTTGGATGCAAAGAAATAATTTGCAGAGATAATGTGTGCACAAACTTGTGCTACTGTGCGTACACCATCTTGTGGCTTCCATGCATACTTGTCTGCAGGAATAGCTTGTGCCAATTGCATTACATGTCCTGACACGTAACTGAGTGATCCGGCTGATTCATTTTGGAATTGTCCCTGGCAAAATGCCTGCATTGAACATAGCAGCAATGCAACAATCAATAGTTTTTTCATAAGCGTTGGTGGGTTGGTGAAACTATAGCGCTAAAGATATAGAAGAGCACCGCGATATCAAAAAATTAAAACATTATGCTTCTGTAATCATGGCTGAACATAACAGCATTGGCACCTTATAATAAGAAGGGATTCAAATACTTATAGGAAGCTAAAGAAAACAAAAAATATTCTCGCCAGGCCATTAACAAATGTATCGTTTACGCTTGGTAGCATTTATTTAAATATAGCCTCTGAAATAGATGAATATTTTTACTCACGCAATGAAAGGTATATACCAAGAGCACAACAAGATTCTGATTATATTTTAAAAGACGTGGGAGCAACTACAGAGCCAACTCTTTTATGCAATAGAACCACCGAATCAACAGCTGCTTGAATTTGCTGAAAGGGGAGTAGTTCACAGGGAAATCGCAAGCCGAAAACGGAAGGGAGCGCTTGCGCGGGAGTAAACGGATCACTATAAATTTTTTATGATCTGCAGGCACAAACTCGTGAGTATAAATGTTTTACTGCCATTGAGGTCTCGTTACTGACAAAAATCATAGTAAAGCCTGAGTTAGGTCAAGAAGATATCCGCTTCAGGCGACTTATTTGAGTATTGAAATGATTTTTTTATGAAAACGATTATAGTCGCCACCGATTATTCGGCTACGGCCAGTAATGCACTCCGATTTGCAGCGAAACTGGCGCAGGTATTTAATGCTAACCTGGTATTGTTCAACGTTTACCATTTTAATGTTCACGTCAGTAACTCGCTGGCGAAACCGGAGGTAAGAGATCACATCATTAAAGACAATGAAAATCGCCTGAAGAGGCTGGCGGAAGAAACTGCGCTGCTATATCAACTTAATGTAAGCTGGGACATCAAGACGGCAGACACCGTAGAAGAATTGAAAAATTACGCCACCTCGCATCAGCCTGATTTGGTGGTGATGGGAATGGACAGCAACATACAGGAATACAAACTCTTTGGAAATACAACTACGGCGGCCATCCGGAGATTAAAATGTCCGGTGTTAGTGGTACCCAATGACGTAGAGTATAAAGGAATCAGCAGAGTTCTCTATGCCTGCGAGTATAAATTTCTTTGCGAAGACAATCATCTCGACCTCTTAAAGGAAATTACCCGGAAATTCACTGCAGAACTTCAAGTCTTCCATGTAGAAACCAAAGCCGATAAACGCGTTCCGGTAACTGCCGATATACAGATCAGTACAATCGACAAGCTCATGGAAAACATTGATCACACGTATCGCTTTGTTGATAATCCAAGCATCGCAGATGGTATTATCCAGGGCGTAGAAGCATGGAAAGCTGATCTGCTGGTAATGGTACCCCACAAAACCGGCCTCTGGGAATCAATCTTCAAAAGCAGCACTACACGAGAGATGACGTTGCGAGGTCGGGTGCCGCTGTTAATACTTCCGAATGTTTCCGGGCATCCTGTTTAGTGGTGCTGAATAATTATTTAACATAATATAAATTATATAACTTTATGACGAATATTCCCGTCTATATCCTAAATTGACCTTTTTACATCTTCAATGCAGCACCAACATCAGGAATTTGAACCTCCCGAAGCGTTACAGGACACCATAAAATGCTTCTGGTACGACAGCAGAGATTCCGGAGTGTTTGAATCCGGTTTCGAGGTATTGCCGGATGGCTACGCTGAAATTATTTTCCATTTCGGAGGCGGCTGCAGCACTTTGCATCAAGGAAGTATGAAGTTGTTGCCTTCGCCATTTATGGTGGGCTTGCTCAATCGGCCTGCCGTTTTTTATACGAAAAATCGCCTGGAAATTATTGGCATCCGCTGTTTTCCCTGGACTGTGTTCGATTTACTCAAACTGCCATCCGGTAAAGACGAAGTACGCGTATTTGAGCATCCTATAGCGCAGCTTCAGCCTGCATTAAACGGGTACATAGAATCTGGTAACGTAGATAAAGCGCTGGTCCATGTAAAGGAATATTTTCTGAATGCACGGTCGCGAATTGCTACTGACAGTATGCTGTTTAAAGCAGGAGTCGCTATGCGCAAAGCAAACGGCAGCATGCCGGTAAGGGAAGTAGCAGCGGCAGCGCATGCAACGGTTCGTACCCTGGAAAGAAACTTCAAGCAATCATCCGGTTATACAGTTAAGGATGTGTCTGGTTTGATGCGCTTTGAACAGGTACGCAACCGGTTATGGCTTCACCCGGAAACTAATATTGCCGGCCTGGCACACGAGCTGGGCTATGCAGATCAATCGCATCTGAGCAGAGAATTTAAACGTTTCAGCGGCACGACACCAGCAGTCTTTGCGCGAAAAGCCAGGAAAGCGAAACAGCTTGCGAACAGTGATTTTATTGCGTTTACAGGTGGATTCGGTAAACTACAAATATAAAAGCCGGTCCATCCGGATCGGCTTTCCATTATGTTAAATATATCTTTTAAAGAGCCTTTAGGTTTCTCATAAACTCTTCAGCCTGTTCTTTGGTCTTGATCACTTTACTTAAAGAATCGGTATTTCCCGAAGCCAAATGTACATGCATGGAATTTCTGTTACCATTTTCCCTGGCTTTTTCAGTAAGTGCTTTGATCTTATCTAAAACGCGGTCTTTCATTTTGTAATACGAAGATACAACAATTTATTAAGTTTCTTATTCCCTGGCTTGGCCCGCAATTCTGAAGATAAAATAGTTATACATCTTCTCCGGCCTTACCGATTCTCCTTTTGTTATTCTTGCCGGCACTGCAGTAATGTCGTCTGCATCTACCGGATAGCCATCATCTTCATCGTTAGTCTTTCTCAGTATCCTAACGTAATACTTTACTCCATAGATATCAAAATACTGTGTCAGAATATCGTAGTTGCGTTGTATGATTCTGAAATACAGGTAAGCTCTGGCATTGTTGGTGCCGTCTATGCCCAGGTATTTGTCGGCGTTTGCATTCAAAAAAGTAAGCGCAGATAGAATGATTGTGGAGAACATTTTCGAGTGATCCAGGTGAGCCACTTTGACCTGATCATCAATCTCGTTGTTCCCGTCCATCGGCCCGAAAGCCAGGTTATATACATTGGGAAGTAATGGCTGGGGCTGACTGCCAATCAATACGCCTATTAAAACATTCGAGTTATCAATCCGCTCTGTTTCGAATTTTGTAAGGCGTAAATCTGCCGACAGCGGTTCTGCATCGTAGCAATTCTCAAAATCAATCCTAACGTTCAATGCCATAAATATATAGCGGCTTGAATTAGCGATTTTGTCGCGTTTATACAAGCCTGAGGCAGCAGCTTCACAGAATTTTGTGCAATCAATTATCATATAATGAAAGCACAAAATCACGCTGTTTACGATGTCATCATTTCGGGGGCAGGACCTGTAGGGCTGTTCCTTGCCTGCGAACTCGCCCTGGCAAAATGTTCAGTTCTTATACTTGAAAAAGCAGACTCTCCGCATTCACCATTAAAGCAGCTCCCCTTCGGTATAAGAGGACTCTCCGCTCCCACCATCGAAGCGCTTTATCGCCGCGGACTGTTAAAAGAACTTAAGATCCATAAGCATCTTAAAAATCCTCATGCTGGCGTGCACCATGGGTCCAATCGTCAGGTGGGACACTTCGCCGGAATTCCATTTCATGAAGGCAATATCGATGCTTCGCAATGGAAACATCGCCTTCCGAGCTCAACGGATACCAGTTTGCTGTCTGAAATTCAGGAGCTTGAATCCATACTATCGCACAGAGCAGAAACGCTGGGCGTAGTAATCAAACGTGGATCAGCCCTTATCGACTTTCAGCAAACTGAGAACGAAGTAACCGTTCAGTCAGAAAGCCAATCTTTCAAAGGTAAATGGCTGGTAGGTTGTGATGGAAGCCGCAGTATTGTTCGCAAAGCTGGAGGTTTTGAATTTGCTGGAACCGAACCCGAATTTACCGGCTATTCTGTTTTGCTTGACATGGCTGATCCTGAGAAGCTCAAACCCGGGCGAAACGTGACACCTGCTGGCATGTACCTGCAATCGCAGCCCGGTTATGTGATTATTCAGGATTTCGATGGCGGTGCGTTTCATCATTCAGAAAAGCCGCTTACGCGTGAACATGTGCAGGAAGTGCTACGCCGCATCTCCGGGACAGACATTACGATTACTGCGTTACATATAGCAACTACGTGGACAGACCGCGCGCGACAAGCTTCGAGCTATCGCAACGGGCGAATTCTATTAGCAGGCGATGCAGCTCACATTCATTCGCCATTGGGAGGCCAGGGGCTTAATCTGGGATTAGGTGATGCGATGAACCTCGGCTGGAAGCTCGCTGCAACCATTCAGGAAAAAGCTCCGAATGGTTTATTAGACAGTTATTGTTCCGAACGACATCCTGTTGGTGTACAGGTTCTGGATTGGTCACGTGCGCAGGTTGCTATTATGAAACCAAATTTACAGGCACGTGCATTGAATGCCATTATGCGCGATCTTATGGGTACACGCGATGGGGCTACATATATAGCAGGACGGGTATGGGGCATTTATACACATTACAATCTCGATGGCGATCATTCGCTGGTAGGTCACAGCGTTCCTAATTTTGAGTTCGAGGATAGTGTAACCCTTGGCGAATTCATGCACGATGGCCACGGTATATTGCTTGATTTTGATCTGAATACTTCCCTTAAAACGTTGGCCGATAAATACCGTGAACAGATCAGGTATATTTCGGGTAATGCAAAAGAATCACTAGGTCTGAGCGCTGCACTTATACGTCCTGATGGAATTGTAGCCTGGGCTTCTAATGATGCTCGCGATTACATCGGACTCAAGAAGGCTGTGGATCGCTGGTTTCTCCCGGACAACGGATAACAATTACCGGATCACCAAAAATCCGGCTTGCTATAAAACGCAGGGCACGGTATGAGCTTATTCTTCTTGCGATTCTTATTATCATTCTTCGAAGGGAGCTCGTAGGTGAGTGAAAGTTCATGTGCTCCGCCGGACGATGTTTGAAGTTTTGAAATAGTGAAGTCGTAGCTGTAGCCTACGGTAAGTCTTTTTAAATATAGTCCGGTAAACAAGATAAGTGCGTCCTGATCGATGGTGTTGATCACGTTCTTCACGAAGGGTTTCCCCCGATACCAGATTCCTACAGATACCGGATCTACATGAAAGTTTGCGCCCAGGTCGAGTTGTGAGAATGTGGAACCTTGCATGCGGTATATAAATGATGGTGTGAAATATACCGGTCGGCCGGAACGTGGTCCTCGCGTCAATTCCAGTTTCATGCCGGCATGTATAGCAGTCTTCATCGCAAGACGACTCTCCTCTCCTATTACTGAAAGGTTTGGGCGATTCATGTGTGCGAATGACGCACCAAACCAAAGTTTTTTAGAGTATAGCAAAAAGCCTGAACCAAAATCCGCATAGCTGGGCTGACTGATCTGATTCAAAGCAGGATCAAGCGATATGCCGTTATATTCCAGGTCATCACCCATCCGAAGTTTGGAGCGATCGATGCCATTGGTACCATAACCAAAGGAAAGCCCCGGAGAGAATACGAGTTTGTCCGTAAGCTTTACTTTATAAGAATATAGCAGGCTCACGGTGGTGCTTCTCCAGTTGGCAGAACCTATCCTGTCGGAGGTTGCCAAGAAACCTATACCGCTGCGTATCTGGTTAAGAAATATATCATACGAAGCTGCATACGTAGAGAATGCCTGCGGCAGGCTGGGCCATTGAATGCGATGGTTCACTATCATGCGCTGACGAGGTGTGATGCCAGTGAAACCAGGATTTAAAACCAACGGTGCCTGATAGTACTGCGAGAACTGTGCATCCTGCGCAAACGCTATGTACGTAAGAAGAACAAGACCAAGTTTAAGAAATATAGTTTTCATGTTGTTTGATTCACAAATCGGAGGTGGTTCCTGAAATATACCCGTATCGCTATCGTATAAGCGTTACATCGCCGAGGCGCGTAATCCGCTGGCCGTCTGACTGTGTCAGCGAAATCTTGTATACATATACTCCGGCCGGCAGCAGTTTGCCATGGCGGTCATAACCGTCCCAGCCCATATCAGCCTCATGACTTTCAAAGATGAGCGTACCCCAGCGGTTATAGATTTGCATGGTATATTCCGCAACGCCTTTTACTTTCGGCATAAACACATCGTTAATGCCACCACTCACTACACGTCCGCCAGAAGGGCCACCTGTGTTAGGTGTAAAGGCATTAGGGATGACGATGGAGCCTCCATTCACGGCTACTACTTCCTGTTGCGCTGAATCATAGCACACCATAGGGCCATCGGTGATACCATCACCATTGCGATCCTGATCGCCATAGTTCTTTCCTGCCTGAAGTTTTACCATATACTTTCCTTCTGATTGATAGGTGTAGTGAGGTTCAAAGTCGCTTGAAGTACCGCCATCACCAAAATCCCAGATATACTCATCTGCTCCTGTGGAGAAGTTCATCACTTGTAATTCCGTGTCCGGAACATAGACAAGATTGGAGCGTACACCGAAGGCAGCCTCCGGAACATCAAACACCTGAATACCGCTTTGCTGTGCTTCCAGCGATTGTCCTGTAGTGGAATAGGTGGCTGTAAGGTATATATCATACACGCCCGGATCGGTTATTTTGAACACCGGGTTCAGCAAGTTGGAAGTGGTTACCAGGTTGCCCTGATTATATACTTTCCACAGGAATGCATCGGCCCCGGTAGAAGTGTTGTTAACCACAATATCAACCGGGAAACAGGCAGCCGTTGGCGTTGCGCTGAAAGCGGCATGCAATTCACTCACCGGTATACTCACCAGTTTGGTAATAGTCGATGCACAGAACTCGCCGGCCTGTGAGGCTTTGCGATTGACAGCGCTCAAAGTAACATTTTTGTCGCCGGGTGTATAGTATTGTACCTCGCAATACGTGGTAGTGTTGGTCACGGCATTTGACTGTGGTCCGAAGTCCCAGGTATAATCGAAGTATTGTGGTTCTATTGAAGGGCTGGTGTTGGTAAACGTAATGCCGAATACATCGCCCTTTAATCGTACGATCGGGCCGACCTCAAAGTCTACCACGGTGCCACGATATACCGGTACCTGCTTTTTATATATTGCTTTACACCCTTCATTGTTTGAAGCCTCATATACCACTTCATAGGTAACAATATCTTTGCTGGTTATATTGGCCAGATTATAGCTTATCATGCGCTGCTTCTGCTTTTCGCCTAACCGTGCTGCTGAGCCGAGCTCGCGGTAATACCATGTACCTTTATCTATACCTGATGAGTTATCGTAGAACGTTATCGTTTCACCGCTGCACAACGAGCTTTCGCTGGCAGTAACGTTAAGCGCAATGGAAGGAAATACGGTTACATCGTGACTGGTATATTTTTCCATGCAGGCCGGATGCCTGGCAAACAACTTTACCGAATATATAGCGGATTCTTCGTTGGAACCCGCCGGGAAACGATGCTGTGTTTGTTGCAAGCCCACCGGTATAGCTCCTGATTTAAATTCTGTGATGGTTCCATCGCTCCACTCCCATCGATAATCGATGTCTTTCTCCACTGTCCAGGTAAATATAAAGTCGCTGCCATCGCACTGTGCGCCTGTGCCAACCACAGTAAAATCAGGATTTACCTTGATAGATTTTACCGATACCGGTGCAGGTAATTGTTTTACCTGGCAACCATTGGCATCGGTTACGCTGATGATACTATAGGTATCGTCTTCCTTAAAATCGGCGATGGTGATGATGGTATTCTTGCCACCCTGGCGTTTCACCGATGTGCCGGTTAAGGCAGAAGTATATTCATACTCTATGGGAGCAGTGCCAGTGGTAAGATTGAGCGTTAACAGCAGTGGATCACCATAACATACTTGTGCGGTAGCTGCCTGGAACGATACCGTTGGTATAGGATTAACAGTGATCGTTACTTTATCAGTCTTCCCTTTTACTTCGCACGATGAAGGTGTGCCATGCAACATGGATATGCTCCGCACCAGTCTCCGATAATGTTTGGTAACGGTTAATGCAGGAGGATCATACGATGTACCGGTTGCTCCTTCTATCGTCACCCAGTCTGCATCGTTGTTTACATTGCCAGTGAGCGATTCCTGCCACTCGTATGTATAGTTTCCTGTACCACCGGATGCAGGAGCCAGTTCGTTTATTATAGCAGCATCTGCGCCAGAGCATACATTCTGGCTTGTCCCGATCATGCCGCTATAAAATACAGGAGGATTTATCAGGAAAGCATTTACAGGCAATGACATACAGCCTTTTGAATCCTGAACGGTAACGGTGTAGGTGCCCGCGGATAAGTTACTGAAGGTGATGTTATTTCTGCCATTCAGGTTTACGGGTGTTGTGCTGCCCGCTTTGGTTAATATAGCCGTATAGTCGGCATTGCTGTTTCCACCCGAAAAAGAAACGGTGATTTCACCATCGCTGGCATCCTTGCAACTTACGTTGAAGCCGTTGCCATCCGTCAGTACTTTTACACTGGTAATGGAAACCTGATCGGGCTGTGTTAATACCTGTACGTTGGAAGTAGCTTCACAACCGTTGCTATCTTTTACCTTAACAGTATAACTGCCCTGGCCGAGGTTTTCAAATATACCATCGTTATTGGCATCCGTTGCTCCGGTTTGCAGCAATGTATAGGCCATGTAAGGTGTTGTGCCTCCGGTAACTGTGGCGCGTATAGCACCATCTTTCTGCTGAAAACACGTAATCTCTTTTTCTATACTCAGACCGGCTTTCGGTACGGGAACCACGTTTACTACTTTGGTTGCATCCGGACTTACACAGAATGTATTGTTCTCGCGAACGGTAAGTATCACATCTTCCTTCTGGAAATTTACCAGTATGTTTCCGGTTGACTGGCCTTCTACAATATCAGCACCGCCCGGGCTGTTATCAGATGTTCTTCGGATTTCCCAGTTATACGTAGAGGTCGGATAATTATCAGGAGACACACGAAAGGCAACGGCTCCGCTATTTTCACAAGCTATACCAGCCCCCGTAATAACAGGTTTCACAGGAGCTGATAGTACTTTAATTTCCTTTTCCACGGTAGACCCACTGCAACCGTTAAGTGCTGCCCTTACTTTGATCTTGCCCGTATATATATTCGGAAATTGCAACATCACGTAGAAATCATTTTCCTGGCCGCCTCCAAAAACGGTGAACTGGCCCGGCACTTCCCAGTAATACTTCGCTCCCGGAATCGGGGGCACCTGGTATATCTCCACCTGCGATAATGGTGATGTCTGGCAAACAGCCTCGCGGCCATAGATGGTTGTAATCGCCGGACTGGAATTTATCAGGATCGATAATTTGCCGATCGCTGTGCACGAAGGTGTGTCACGATAAGTAACACGCGCATATACATCTCTGGAATTAAAAACGGTGATCGGCGCTGTTATAGGTGATGTGTTGTTGAACGCATCGGTTTCGCTGTTAAACCACGTTATCGTAACATTCGGTTCTTGTGTTATGGCACTGGTGTAGCGGGCGTCATTCAAATTTATACCGAATACTGTATGACTCCCCGGAGTATCTTCGCAGAGCGTTGTCAGGCTATTCATAACACGTGGCAACGGACGAACGTTAATAGTGAGCTTCGCATCGCTGGTACACGTTGTGCTGATTTCACGAACCCGTGCTATATATACCTGGCCATTGGCAACATTCGTCTGTGCTACGGCAGGATCAGCCACTGGTATACCTGCCGGAGGTGCGGCATCTCTATACCAGGTGATTTCACGCGCATTTGCTTGCAACGAAGTGATAGCATTTTCGTAGGTTGTCAATACGATATTGGTTGTGTTGTTACCCACTTCGCATGTTGTCGCAGTTAGATTGATTACCGGTGGTACATCCACACGGGTGAGCGTGATGGATGACGGTGCTGATACACATTTACCGCTGGCACTGGTTAACGTCCACGTTACCACGGTTTGGCTGGGTGCGGCTGGCAGATTCCGCACGGTGGTAAAAGGATCTTTGGGATTATCAAATGTAACACCGGGCTGTGTTGTTGTCCATGTACCCACAGCACCGTATACCGGCGGCGCAGCATTCAGTTTTATTGCGTTATCGCATACATGCGTCAGATCAGTTCCTGCATTGGCTACTGGTTTGCGATCAAACGTAATGGTTACGAGTTGTTCTGCAGTAGAACATATACTGGCTGCATTTGCATCGGCCACGAGCTTTACCTGTATGGGTATGCCACTGTTGTAATCCTCGGCTGTAGGTACATAGGAAGCTTCGGCGGTATATATACCTGAACCTTTCACAGTCGTAGCAGTTACGGTTCCCTTGCCGGATACATTAGTCCACGTAACCTGCTGAAAGGGCCCCGTTACCGTACCGGTTAAGGGTATCGGGTTCAGTGCATTTACATCCAGGCAGATATCATATATATCCGAAGCCTTCACCTGAACAGGTTCTTCAAACCGGATGGTTACATCGTCTGATTTCTGAAAACAATTATTTCCCCCACTGGCGATAGACCAGCGAAATATATAGCTGCCATATATAACCGGTGTACCGGCCAGTTTCACAGACGATGACGGTGAGGAAGGATCGAGTATAATAATGCCACAGGCATCGCCAGCACATCCGTTGGGGCCACTCACAACAGTCCAGGTGCCCAGACCAACTGCAGGCACATTGCCTTCCAGCGTTGTTTCTGACCCACACACTGCTTTATCATCACCGGCATGTGCATCCGAAGGTGTTGTTCCAAAGTCAATAATAACATCATCTGTGCTTGAACATAGTCCGTTCGTTACTGTCCAGCGCATGCGATAAGCTCCGGCATTGGCAGCCGATACAGCGATCGATGTATTGGGGTCGTGTGCGTTGGTTGTAAATACGGGAGGCGGAAGCCCGGCAGGTATACTCGATACATAGGTCCATGTTCCTATACCCGGAGCCGGGTTGCTGGCGTTCATGGCCGCGGAGCTTAGCGAGGTACAGATGAACTGATCGTTCCCTGCATCGGCTTTCGCCGGCGCTGCAAAAACTTCAACGTTTTCTTCATTGCTGTACACTTCATTACATCCGCCATTCTTTACTATCGCCCGAAATGTATAGCGGCCAGCAGGTAAAATGCCGGGTGTAATGGTTGCGCCTGATGACGAACCGGTGTAGGTGTTGAAACTTCCAGCATCTTTTTTTACTTCCCATCGCACAATATTGCCGGTATAGCCTGTTAACGTGATGGGATTAACCGCGGTGGTTTCACACACATCAGCTGCTGCAGACAGGTTTCCGGCAACAGCCGGTTTATAAATGCGAATGTTATATATTCTGGTGCCGGCACAGGTTGGTGCAGTAGTATATTGCCGGCTGACCGTTATGGTGCGATCAATATATAGTGCCGTACCAAAGTTTGTTATGCCGATGGCAAATGTTGCCGAAGAACTGTTGCTCGATGTGAGTTTAACACCCGTAGAGCCAGTCCATGTATAAGCTGTTGCACCACCGAAATTTTCTGCCGGAGGCGAAGGGAGTGTAATAACCAATGTACTGTTATTGCAAACTTCTGTAGGAACAGGAGTAATCGCATCCGGAACAACCAATGCTTCGCGAATAGTGCGTACCGCCAATGTTTTCGGGCTCTCGCAATTTGTTGTACCGCCAGTAGTGGCCTGATGGCTTGCCCATACTTTAAGCGCGCCTGCAACAGTATTACCTTTCCAGTCCGGATGTGCAGTAACCGCGAGTGTTTTACCAGTGGCAATTAAATTACCGGGACGATCAGGGTTCGGTATATTCGTATACCATCGAACCATGTTTGCTACCGGTACATTGCTTACTGTAAATGCAGTAGGTGTTGTGCCATTACAAACGGTTTGACTGGCAACTGTGGGTGCTACTGGCGGTGCAACAATCTTAATATAGGATGTACGAACGATCGGGGCATTATCGCCATTGGCAAGATCGGCCGGAGGGCCGGGTATATTCGGATCATCGTATGGATTACAGAAGTTCCAGTAACGAAGCGTAATGGCAAATACATCGCCTGCTTTAGGAAAGCCTGCACCAAAACCACCGGGTGCTGTAATCTGCAATGAAGGTCTTCTGCGCGCGTCTTCTATATATACCGGACTTGCCATGTATGCAATGCCGCGCGGATCGTTATAGTTTGAGATGATGTCTGCACCACCGGCACCCGTCACGGCAACGCCATTCACTTTCACATTCGGTATCTTGCCACTGGCAATACCTGTGTTGTAGATGATTTGTTGCCAGCGGTTTTCGATGTTGGGAGATTCAATCGGATTAGGAGGCGTTTGAATATACTGCGCATTGCAGTTCCATTGAGTCTCATCATCAAATACAACATCAATGTCCTGACCTTCACAAACGTAATGTTCAGTGAGTCCATTCACCGGTGATACCAGGCCAATATTTCCACCATTAAAATTATCGGTGCGCCAGGAAGCAATTTTCTGTAGCTGTCGTGTAGTAGTACAGTATTTCCCATTGTATCGTATGGTAATTACCACCGGATATTCGCAATCGCTGTTTACCGGAAAACTATGCGTGCGGGCAGCCTGATATTTTGTGTCGCCTGTAGTGAGCGGTATAACTTCAGCGGCAGTGCCATCGCCCCAATCATACACCAGCTCTAATGTACCGGCGGGTACAGGTGAAGTGAATGTTACGGCGTAGGTTACGTTGGCATTGACCGGAGCACAAAGCCCTACCGGGAATTTGTTACTGCCGAGTGCAGCAACCGGTGGAAGCCCCTGGCATTGTGCGTGGACTCGTGACGTGGGTATGAACCATGCCACTACGAATGTAAAAGACAATAGAAGTCTGATACCGGATGATCTACTCATGGTTGGGGTTGTTTTTTCAAACGTGCAGGAACAGACTACTTACAATTCAGCCAATGATAATTCCGACATCGCAGCACTGTAACGTTCGCCGGGTAGAGCAGAATGGAAGCGAACGGCAACACGGTAATTCTCAGCTTACGAAAAACAGTTACTTAAAAACAATGTTGATACCTGTATATCCTGCAAAATTTGTAATACAAAATTAATAGGTACTTAACCTGCTATCTTTTAAAATGATATGCGAATCTTACGTTCAGTAGTTGTATTGAAAAATTTCTAAATCACAATCGCAACCGAAATGATGTAGAGATAGTTACTCACTTAATAAGAATATAAACATATAAGTTTATACCTATATCTTCATTCTACAATAATCTTTCATATTGCTTAGATCAATTTACTAAATGACTGCGGATGTTCAAAGCCAGGAACGTTATTCGTTATCTGTTATCCGGAAGGGGCTTATCAGCGATTAACTTATGACATATTTCCGAATACAAAATCTCTCAAAGAATCACATACCTTGTGCAACTAGACTTTTTGCAAGATACCAACAGCGACATGGATCAACGAATGATATAGTTGAAGTATAAACATCTTGCCAGCAGCTTGTAACCAGCAGCCTGCAGCCTCTTCAGAATATATTCAGAATCGCCTTCGTTCTTGTTGCCATGATTGCTTCCGGTATTGTATTATTTCTTTGTGCATTCGTTGCATTTTGTTTGAGTGCTGTTTGTGGTGGTGGTGCAGGGCTTTTAATGATGCCCGTGTTGGGCGCTGTGCTTCCGGTTACACAGGTGCCTGCTGCGCTCTCCATGGGTACAGTATCGTCATCGGCATCGCGTATTGTTGTTTTTCGCAATAGAATCCGCTGGGATATAGTGCGTTGGTTTGTGCCCACGGCTATACCGGCCGTATTTATAGGCGCCTGGCTTTTACGTTTTGCCAACCCCTTATACCTTGAAATTATAATGGGTATATTTCTGGCAGGAAATCTTCCTTTACTCTTTAAGAAGAAAAAAAACGCAGAGGCTGTACAAAAGTCTTCAACTTCGTCATTGCTGGTTATTGGTTTTCTCGCAGGATTTCTTTCCGGGCTTACCGGTGCGGTAGGACTTTTGTTCAATCGGTTTTATTTGCGCCATGGTCTTGGCAAAGAAGAGATTGTAGCCACACGCGCTGCCAATGAAATGATACTACATGTCATCAAGGTTGTGCTCTATGCTTCCTTCGGACTCATGACGGGCAAAGTACTTGTATTGGGAATTATTGTAGCATTGGGCGGTCTGATATCATCCTGGTTTATGAAATGGGGATTAACCTGGATCAGTGAAAATATTTTCAGAAAAGCGGGCTATGCATCGATGGTACTCTCAGGTATAGTAATGCTAAGCCAATCCGGAAGTCAGATTCTTTCCCAGAACAATGTTAACCTTTCGTTCTCACCAATTGCAGGAGGTATAGAATCTCAGCTGCAATGGCAGCAGGCCAACATCTCAATCGAGCTGGAGTATGATGGAGGTTTTGAATATGAACAGGAAATTCCACTTTCAGATCTGTCGTCTGACCAGCAACAATATATAGCTTCCCAGCAGGGCAATGCCAACCACGTACGCATTGAAGAAGTATTTAGTATCAACAGCCATTCGTATGAGGCCTATTACTTTAGCGATGATAAGCTGATCAAAAAGATTGACTTCAATTCTGAGTCCGGCCAATCGATTTAGCGATCTGTACTTTAACGATATCCTTTTTTATTCCCGTAGTACGGGTGGCTTAGCGCTGTCTTGTGAAGTGCTATATTTCATGAAGATTGAAAGGTAAATTTCGAATCCGTTTTCCCGTAAGGTCGGCAATCGCATTGGTTAGTGCCGGTGCAAAGGGCGGCAGTGCAGGTTCGCCTACTCCTCCTGCCCTTTCTTCGTTATTTATAATATATACTTCTATCTCCGGAGTATCGGTTATACGCGGCAGACTATATTTATCAAGATTGTGTTCTACCACTTTTCCGTCTTCAAAATGAATGGCGTGTTTTATAGCAGCTCCCAATGCCATAATGATGCTTCCTTCCACCTGGGCACGAATTATTTCCGGATTTACATACCAGCCGCAGTCGATCACAGCAAAAACTTTATCGATCTTCAATCGTCCATCAGCCTTCCTGCTGACTTTTACAACCTCTCCTACCATGCTCCAGTATCCCTCTGCAAAGGCAACGCCCCAGCCATCATTCTTTTTCCGGTCACGCCAGTTGCTGAATTGTTCCAAAGTGTCAATCATCGCTGTATAGCGTGGTGTAGCGATATGCTGCCTGCGAAAGTTGAGCGGATCTTTACCGGCTTTGATTGCCAACTCATCCAGAAAGCTTTCATAGGCAAATACGTTGGTTGATAGCCAGATCGACCGCCACCACATCATCGGTATCGGAGCCTGTATTGGCAAAGCCGGAAAACTTTTAACAGGAATTGATTCTACGATAGGTTGAAACAAGCCTTCCGGTGTATATTCATTTCGTATAGCAGGGTTATTGGATGCAGGCTGCCACCACCCGAGGTCTTGTGCTGCACGTCTTGATTCAAGTGCTGTAATTTTTCCCGTACTATCCAATGCCGCCCGACATGCATATACTGCACCTGGCCTATAAGGACCCGTATTCAGATCATCTTCGCGCGTCCAGATAACTTGCACGGGTGTCTTGATGTGTTGTGAGATCAGTGCAGCTTCGATCGGATAATCCGGAGAAGCCTTTCTGCCAAAGCCACCTCCTGTAAAAGTCATATTTACATCAACCTTTGTTACCGGAAGGTGAAGGAGTTGACTGATCTCTTCCTGAATCCAGATCACATCCTGCAGCGGTCCCCATATTGTACACGAATCTTCTTTTACATCGGCTATACAATTGGGAGGCTCCATACAACAATGCGATTGATAGGGTGTTTCATAGGTAGCTTCCACCTGTATAGCTGACTGTTTATATACTTCATTAAATTCAGCGGCTGCGGGTAAACCTGTATCTGCTACCTGTGCTTCTGCATGCATCTGTGCAAAGAGCTGCGCGGTACTATATTTCTCAAAGCCTGCATCATCCCATGCTATCTTCAATAACTTTCTGCCTTGCAGAGCGGCCCACGAGTGAGTAGCCACAACAGCAACACCTTCCTGCGGATGACCCAATACAATACGTGCCACTTTGAAGACATGCAAAACACCAGGCACAGCTTTCGTTTCACGATCATCAAAAACTTTTACTTTACCGGCATAACACGGACTTCGCTCCACTACTGCATAGAGCATACCGGGTAGTTTTTTATCAAGCCCGAAGGTGGCCGTGCCATTCAATTTGGCTGGTGTGTCTTTCCGGGGGAGCGGCTTTCGCAGAACTTTGTAGTCTTTTATGTTTTTTAACGGTACGCCTACCGGAGGCGTTAATGTTGACGCCTCTTCTACAAGCTCGCCATAATGATAAGTGCGTTTTGTCGTGCGGTGTATCACCTTACCCTCTTCAGCATAGCACTCGGTGTTCAAAACATTCCATCGCCTGGCTGCGGTGGTGATCAGCATCTCGCGTGCTGTGGCACTCAGCTCCAACAGTTGCTGATACGAGGCCCGTATGGTTACACTGCCATCGCGTATCCTGAGAAGACTTGCATACCGGCGTTGCACACCTTGGGGAAACACCACGTTTACATGATCCAGGTTTACTTCCAACTCTTCTGCAATAATTTGAGGCACGGAATGAAACGATCCCTGGCCCATCTCACCGCGATGACATACTAAGGTTACACGCCCCGTAGTATCAATGCTGATCCAGGAATTTAACGAGACATTATTTACATCTGGAAATTGATCGGAAATAATCTTTCCCGCTGCGTCCGATGATACGTTAAATCCTAACATTAGCGCAGCACCGGAGATACCTGAAAGTCGGAAGAAATCTCTTCGCGAGATAGACGATGGTTTCATAGCCATTGGTTCTGGGTTGTCGCTATGAATTTATAGCATCTTTCGGATACTCCAACTACAAAAATGACCAGTAGCCGGTTAATGTTGATGAAATACAGTGCACATGATGTTATCACAACAGCTTCTGTACAGGTTTAATTTGGAGTTATGAGGATCAGTACTTTAAATTTATTCGCATGACAAGAAGCAACAGAATTCGCTGGATACAATTGAGAACCATTATACTGATATGGCTTATACTGGCTGTATGCATGTCTGTATACGATTACCTGGTATTGCATTCAGCCAGTTCGAACGGACCATCGGAAGAATATTCTTTTTTATTGTCAACCGCCTTTCACCTGGGTTCGGCATTGATGGGTGCATTGTTGGGAGGAAGCTTCATGGTGTTTTATATCAATGTTAAATTCCAGGACAAACCCTATGGCTATACCGTGATCACTGTCGGGCTCGCCTACGTACTGATTATCTCGACGATCATGCTGACGCTGGCATTTATAGCTGTTCCATTGCGAACCGGTAAACCTTTTTTTGATCCGGTGTCGCAGCAGGCATTCAACAAATTTCTGCATGATACGACTCGCGCCAAGAATATATTTTTCTGGTCGATGGTTGTTGCTCTCACACAACTTGCCTTGCAGATCAATAATAAATTTGGGCAGGGCGTTTTCTGGAAGATCATCCGCGGACTATATAACACACCGCGTGAGGAAACGCGAATTTTCATGTTCCTTGACCTGAACTCTTCTACGGCTATCGCAGAAGCCATGGGAAATGAAAAATACCACGAGCTTCTCAAAGACTTCTTTGCGGATATCACCTACCCGATATTAGAGAACAAAGGCGAAATATACCAGTACGTTGGCGATGAAGTAGTAGTGGCCTGGACGTATAGCGATGGCATTGAAAACAATCACTGTGTGAGATGCTTCTTCGATATTAAACAGCATATTGAGAAAAATGGTGATATGTACCGGCAACGTTATAACCTGGTGCCTACTTTCAAAGCAGGTATACATTGCGGCAAAGTAATTGCCGGAGAGGTTGGCATCATTAAACGTGATATTACCTATTCGGGCGATGTATTGAATACAACGTCACGCATTCAGCAGTTATGCAAGCAATTTCAGAAAGAGCTGATCGTTTCAGGTGAAGTGCTGTCGGAGCTTCAGTTACCCGAACATTACCAAGCCAGCCCGTTAGGCTCTGTGCAGTTGCGGGGAAAAGAAAAATATATATTAGTGAACGAGCTCTCCGCAAAATGAGCCCTAACTTGAATG
>NZ_DAIQRQ010000020.1:0-9573 GCF_036786105.1 Ohtaekwangia sp. | reverse complement strand
TATAAACTGCCTTAACACCTGAAAAGTTTCATTCACCATGCTATCTATGTGTGAACGATACATTTTCCGCTTTGTGCTATGGGAAAGTTTGCTGACAGTACAGAGCATATCAACTGTATTTCCGTTACTCGATTGGTAGATCGGTAGTTATATACCGATGCTATATATTCATTTCACAGTATTAAATCCCGGATAGTTGATTATACACCAGCTTTCATTCTGTTTCGAGCCGGGATCCAAGGAAAAAATCAATAACGAACAAGGAACCCCGATCAACGAATAACCTGTAGCGAATAGCGTGTTAACCTTGCTCCAACAGGAATACAACATCCGTTATCCACCGTGTTGAGTCGGGTTCGGTGTCTGGATCAGTAATGTAAAATTCTGTACGACCACCCCACGTTACACTGTCCGGTGCAGTATATTTCTTTTCGGGAATCCCTTTCCCGGCAAGCCACGATTCGAGTTTCATGTGTGCATCTTTCAGATTGGCATAATCTCCGGTATAGGTAATCACGGCATACGTTCCCTCCGGGAATACTCCCGGTCTCACCACGGCATCGCCGGTAATAGCCTTCTGAACCGGAACGCCAACTTCCACTTCAAGCACATCATGACGCATAGCGTGATACAAAAAGAAGCAAGGCCCATCAGATGCTATACCACGTTCTGCAAGCCAGCGATATACTTTAGGAACAAGCGGTGGCAGAACAGCAGGAATATCTTCCATGCGCACCGTTTTACGGATCGCCGCATAGTTGCGGGCGGGGCGTTTTTCCAATACAGGTTCTGTCAGCATATATAGTTAATTATGTGGTCGCATGAATGAGCCCGTTAGTCGATAACACTCTCGCAGATCATTGCATGCCGATATGCGAAGCTAAACATAGATGCAACAATCTTGAAGCGCTGATCGCGACAACTTAGAAGGCTGAATGCGACAATATTATACTGAATACACCAAGACCATTATATTTTACCAAGGTATGCCTTTACCAGAATTTCTGAGGAACAAAGCCTAATCGTGAGGAATATTTCTGCCGAGGCCTTGGCAAGAAATATTATATTTGTACAAAGCCCATAGCCCTACAATGAGGAAACAGCAATGAATTTACGAGCACTTGTTTTACTGGTCTGCATCCTCGTTACTTTTTACCTGCGCCAGGCCCGGGGGCAGAAACCTGAAAGAATCGATAGCTTAAAACGCGAACTACACCGGGCGACTGCCGACACGCAGCGAGTAAAGATTCTCTTCGATATTTCCATGAAGTATTGGAACTTTGAGCCTGACTCTGCTATGGCTTATGCCGTTGCCAGTCTCGAAAAAGCAAAAGCCATTCAATATACAAAAGGACATGCCGATGCGTTGCTGCATATCGGGCGATTGAAACGCGACCAGGATAATACTGCGGAAGCGCTTCACGAAATGTTTGAAGCACTGAAGCTATACCGCGGAATGAGCGATAAGGTACAGATCGCCAACGCGCTCAACGACATCAGCATTGTATACGCCAACTCGAACGATCTTGAAAAATCGCTCGAATACTTCAAACAGTCGCTCACAATATTTCAGGAGATGGGCGATGAGAAAGGTGAATCGTATGCGCTTAACAACATCGGTATCATTTACCAGGATTTGGGTAACGAAGCAATGGCAAAAGAATACTTTCTCAAATCACTCCGCATAAAAGAGAAGAACAACGATCTCTACGGAATCTCACGAGGCTATAGCAACCTTGGTTCTATCTCTGAAAATAACAAGCAATGGGACGAAGCACTGCTATATTATTTTAAAGCAGATACGATCTTTGAAAAGACCAAAGACTTGCAGGGGCAGTCTATAAACTTTGCTGCTATAGCACGCATAAAAGAGAAGCAGGGAAAGTTGGCCGAAGCCATTCGCTTTGGAATATTTGCACTGGAAAAAGGAAAAGAAGTAAAAGCACTATCTGCCATGGCAAAGGCCAGCAAGCTGTTAGCTTTGCTTGAAGAGAAACGCAGTAACTATAAAACTTCCCTCGTGTATCAAAAACTATATAATGACGTTGCAGATAGTCTTCACAATGAAACCAATCGTGCCAACCTGGAAGAGTTGAAAGCGCGTTTTAACCTGGAGGAAAAAGAACGCGAGATTGTACTGCTTAAAAAAGACCAGGAGCTGCAACAGGCGCGACTTGAAAGCAGGAACATTATTACCTATTCTCTCATTGCCGGCATAGCAATGTTATCACTGGTGATTGGTTTGCTATACTATGCCTTCCATACAACACGAAGCAAAAAGAACAGCCTGGCCCTGAAGAATGAAGAGATCGAAAAACAGAAGGATGATCTTGATAAACTTAATAAAGAAAAAGATCGCTTCTTCTCCATTCTTTCGCACGACTTGAGAAGTCCGCTTAACTCATTGAAAGGGTTCTCTTATCTGCTTACCGAACATGTTGATTCGCTTACAACGGAAGAACTGATGATGATGCGAACCAAAATCGATAATTCGCTCGATAACCTCACTGAACTCATCAACAATATACTTGAATGGTCGATGACTTCTTCGCACAAGCGCAAGTGGACATTCGACAAGATCAACACTGTTGCGCTTATTCAGAAAAATATAGCACTCTATCACGGCATGGCGGAAAGTAAAGGAATAAAATTACTCTTCAATCCTACCGATGAGCACTATGGCTATGGCGATTACTATGCGATTGATACCGTTGTGCGAAACTTGTTGTCTAACAGCATCAAATTCAGTCATACCAATACAGAAGTTTATATTTCTGTTCGCAGTGAGGAAAATACATTGCTGATCTCGGTGAAAGATCAAGGTGTTGGTATTCCGTACGAGATACAGGAAAAGCTTTTTACACTCAATGAGAATGTTCGCCAGCCAGGAACCAACAACGAAAAAGGAACCGGCCTCGGCCTTACACTTTGCAAAGAACTGATTCGTGAAAACAAAGGCGACATCCATGTAAAAAGCATCCCCGGCGAAGGCAGTGAGTTCATTGTGGCGATACCGGAATATACGCAGTATGCAGAAAGCCACACCACTACGGAGTTACACCTGAACCGTTATTAGTGGCACGTTATCAGATAACTATTTACGTGTAACGATTAACCGATAACGTTTAACTTTCTCAAAGCTATTTCCCATCTTTGCGGCTTATTTAACAGTATGATCTCAGTAGATGCAGTTAGTGTAGAGTTCAATGGTTCAGCGCTCTTCAGTAATATTACCTTCAACATCAACGAAAACGATAGAATCGCCCTCATGGGCAAGAACGGAGCTGGAAAGTCGACTCTGCTCAAAATTATAGCCGGGGTAAATAAACCCACGCGGGGTAAAGTATCTGCTCCGAAAGACGCTGTTATTGCATATTTGCCTCAGCACTTACTTACTGAAGACAACTGTACTGTGTTTGAAGAGGCATCCAAAGCTTTCTCCAAAATTTTGGACATGAAAAAGCAGATGGATGAGTTAAACTCTCAACTTGAAACACGCACTGATTATGAGTCGGAAGAATACTCGAAAATCATTGAGCAGGTGTCTGAGCTGAGTGAGAAATACTATTCCATTGAAGAGATAAATTTTGACGCAGAAGTGGAGAAGACCCTGATGGGACTTGGTTTTCTGCGTTCTGATTTTACGCGCCCTACCAAAGAGTTTAGCGGTGGCTGGCGCATGCGCATTGAGCTTGCCAAAATACTGCTGCAAAAACCTGATCTTATTTTGCTGGATGAGCCTACCAACCACATGGACATTGAGTCTATTCAGTGGCTGGAAGATTTTCTCATCAACAATGCAAAAGCGGTGATCGTGATCAGCCACGATAAAACGTTTGTCGATAACCTGACCAACCGTACCATCGAGGTAACGATGGGTCGCATTTACGACTACAAAACGAACTATACACACTATTTGCAGCTGCGCAAGGAAAGACGCGAACAGCAGCAAAAGCAATTTGACGATCAACAGAAACAGATCGCTGAAATACAGGAGTTTATCGAACGCTTTAAGGGAACTTACTCGAAGACCCTGCAGGTGCAGTCGCGGGTAAAGATGCTGGAGAAAATCGAGATCATCCAGGTGGATGAAGTGGATACTTCAGCCCTGAATTTAAAGTTCCCTCCTGCTCCACGTTCCGGTAGCTATCCCGTTATTGTGGAAGGGCTTACAAAGAAATATGGCGACCATACGGTGTTCAACGATGTATCGCTGACCATTGCGCGTGGAGAAAAGATAGCCTTTGTCGGTAAGAACGGTGAAGGTAAATCTACGTTGGTGAAAGCCATCATGGGCGAGATTGACTTCGAGGGAAAAGTACAGGTAGGTCACAACAGCATGATCGGGTATTTTGCCCAGAACCAGGCATCGCTACTTGATGGTGAACTTACAGTATTTCAAACCATCGACCAGATTGCCGAAGGTGAAATCCGGACAAAGATCAAAGATATACTTGGCGCCTTCATGTTTAGCGGTGATACGATCGACAAAAAGGTGAAATATCTATCCGGTGGTGAACGTACACGTCTGGCCATGATCAAACTCTTGCTGCAGCCGGTAAACCTGCTCATTCTCGATGAGCCAACCAACCACCTCGACATCAAAACAAAAGATATACTTAAAGATGCCCTCAAAGCATTTGACGGAACGCTGATCCTGGTATCGCACGACCGTGATTTCCTGGATGGTCTGGCTACAAAGGTATTTGAGTTCGGTAACAAGCGCGTTCGCGAACACTTTGAAGACATCGCCGGTTTCCTGCGAAACAAGAAGATGGAGAACCTGCGTGAAATTGAGCGCAAATAGAACAGAATATTGTTGATACAATCATTGTTGTGATGACCTTCTACTTTTCCGGGAACTTAATGGAAGATATACCGTGTTCTCGAAAGAAGGAAAGAAATCATGGAACTAGGTGTATATACATTTGCCGATATAGCCCGCGATCCGGCTACCCGGAAGGCAATCACTGCCCATCAACGCATTCGCGATCTCATAGACGAAATTGAACTGGCCGAGCAGGTTGGTCTGGATGTATTCGCGGTGGGAGAACATCATCGCCCTGATTTTGCAGCATCCGCACCCGCCGTTATACTGGGTGCTGCTGCAGCGCGTACCAGCAAGATTAAATTATCCAGTGCAGTTACCGTGTTAAGTTCCGATGATCCCGTACGTGTTTTCCAGCAATTTTCAACCGTTGATCTTTTATCCGGTGGTCGTGCAGAGATCATGGCAGGACGTGGCTCGTTCATTGAGTCGTTTCCGCTGTTCGGCTATGACCTGCGGCTATACGATGCCCTGTTCTCCGAGAAACTTGATCTGTTGTTAAAAATCAACGAGAAAGAAAAAATCACCTGGAGTGGTAAACACCGTGCATCTATTGAAAATCTGGGTATATATCCGCGACCGGTAAATGAAAAACTTCCGATATGGATTGCTATTGGCGGCACACCGGAATCAGTAGCGCGGGCTGCCACGCTGGGGCTACCCATGGCGCTTGCGATCATTGGAGGAACTCCCGATCGATTTGTGCCCCACGTAAAATATTACCGCGAGACAGCAAAAGCTGCCGGCCACGATATACAAAAACTGGGGGTTGGCATCAACTCTCCACTCTATATAGCGGAAACTTCTCAACGCGCTTCCGATGAATTTTATCCCGCATACGCGGATGTAATGACGCGCATCGGTATAGAGCGCGGCTGGCCTCCGATGGATCGTGAACATTATGAAATGATGCGCTCACCGGAAGGTTCACTGCTCGTAGGCAGTCCGCAGCAAGTGATCGATAAGATACTATATGAATACGAGCTTTTTCATCATACACGCTTCCTGGCACAAATAGGTATGGGCGCATTATCACACACACATATTATGAAGTCGATCGAGCTTTTTGGTACGCAGGTAGCACCCGCAGTAAGAAAAGCCATTCAAACGACTGACGTGCCCGTATCTCAGTAAACTATATATGCATTACGACTGGTCGCGTGATGTATCTTTCATGTGTTGATAGAGCGGAACCAGTTTGGTAAACTCCTGCTCGATGGTTTGCACGATTGTGTCATTACCAATGGCAGGATCACCCGGTATATAATTTTTTGCGATGATAAAGCGATAATGCATCCAGTCATCGGCTTGCGTAAATTCCCAGAGTATATCCGGTTGCTGAAATGATTCTACCGCCCTCTGCTCCCCTGCTACTTCGATAAAATATCCGCTTCCAAGGGTCGCTAATAATGAAAGGAAAGTTTTTCGATATACTTCCTCCTGCATCCGCTGGCGAAAATATATACGATCTTCTTTACTTCCGTGTGGCTTTCCCATCGATAACCACACCCCTACAGCCCTGGGCTGAAGTATTACCTGTAGGGTAAGAAAGTTATCCGGCGAAGCTGCTGCATCATAGCGTTTCAATGTCCCTTCACTCCTGCCGTAGGATACAGATATAGTCTTCAACCTGCGTTCAGGTTGATCCTGTAACGCAATACTGCTCACTACAGTGTGTGCATCCGCGTGAAGCTTGAGCCGGGTAACAGCAGGCAATAGCTGCTCATGCAGGGATTTCAGTTTCGCCCGGGCAGCTTCCCGTGCGGTGTGTATTTCCGCTGTATCAATCGATGCGTTTGCAGGACTCAGCGCCTGATAATCTTCCTTCTTGAAAAATTGTGTTTTAAACTTGATGCTGTCCCAGTTAAATCCGCGCGTGGTCAAATCGATAAACAGTTTTTTCTCCTGGCGTGAGATGATATCACGTTGCTTCATTACCGGATACAGCAGATCATATTCGCGGATCATCTCTTCGGTGAGCGGCTCAGCAAATTCATAGTACGTGGTATACCACGAGAGGAGCGCTTCAATATCTTTCGCATCGGTAACTTTGTTGAAGACCTCTTCATGATCTTTAAGTCCTTCCAGCGTAAGTGCACCCGAGCCCGTAAATCCGACCGATTTCCGGAAGGGCTGCTCGAAGATATATACATTGGCATGGAAAGTATTGCGGGTATAAATGCGCACTGTAATGCGGTCCTGGTAATGTTTCCAGATACGTTTCAATACACCGGGCGATGTAAGTCCATCGAGGCCCGTAACAATATCCATTTTCGTTTTGGTAGGAATGCGCGTGCGGATAAAATCAAATCCGGCATCCGATATAGCGGCAGTAGCAATGTAAACATGTTCCGCCTGCTGAAGTATCTTGTCGTTAACCAGCGGAACAGCCAATTTCTTAATGATCATGGCGGCAATATAGGAAATAGCTGCGAGCCATTCGCTGCGCGTTGTGAGCAGTGTGTGTTATAGGCGCGATTGTGCGCGGAAGCAAAAGCCTCGAAGCACGCAGCTCAAAAATTCAAAGCTATCTCTTAGTTGAGATTAAACCGCTTGTAGATACTCTCCATACCTTTGATGCGTTCTTCGGCACGAAAGATTAGCTCTTCAAGCTCTTGCGAGCGTTTTCGTTCGAGGGTAAGATCACGCTCCAGCAATATGACTTCTTTCTTCATACGATCAGCTTGTAACTTGCTTTCGTGCAGAAGTCCTTGCGTTCTCTCCAATGCTTTTATAGCAGCCATAGAAGCAGCTATACGTTCACACGCCTTGTTAATAAATTCGAGCTGTGTATCGTTCAGATTTTCGAGTAACGCCAGCTCCAGAACGCCGTAGGTTTTTCCCTGTATTTTTATCGGAGTAATGAAGATATACTTCGGGGCAACATGTCCTGTCGAAACATGTACATAATCTTCTGGCACCTGCGTGAGTAAAAGCGGTTCACCTTCAGACCAGCATTGTCCGGCGAGCCCTTCACCTTTCATAACAACTTTACTGATCAACCGTTTCTGATCGTCAGGATAGCATGAAACAAGTTTGAGGTATTCATCTTTACTTTCATCGGTTACGGTAAAGAAACATCCCTGGGTGGCACCGACATGACTTACAATACGTCTTGCCAGTGCTTGTCCAAGCCCTGGCAGGTCTTGATAACGATGAGTAATTTCGGTTAGCTCCTGTAATCCATCCGTTATCCACGTGTGCTGCTCATACATTAATTTTACAGAGCGAAGCTGATCCTGTACCTTCTCCAGGTTGCCAGCCATATTTACTTTGTTGGAAGCACGATTTGTGTTGACAAGGCCATTCCATTCAGTCGCAGGATTGCCGGTTGCCAGGGCAATCATCATGTCGTTTGCCTTTTGAATGTTAACCATGGTGCTTTCAATAACAGCGTCCGCATCGCTTGTATCCGAAGGGAATTCATCGTGGTATATATAGTGTCGATTGTGCTGATCCAGTTTCTCCAATAGTTGCCTGAGATGTTCTTCTTCCTGATGAATCATGTTAATAATAACACTGACTACGATTATCCCCATCACAGCAAGTATGACACTCCATACCAGACTGCCTAATAGATATCCAGCCAACGGGGTGACTACGAATAATACCATCAACAAAAACAGAGATGCTTTTACTGAACTCTTTCCCAATCTCTTTCTCCACATATCTTTAAATCTTAAATTTCAAGTAACGTACTGTTCCGATAAAATCATTTCCTGATTAGTACCGCAAACAACGAGAATGATTGAGGTGGAAACAAGGTTGTGTTTACTGACATGGATACATCAAAAACACTTAAAATCGTATCTGTATTTACACGTAGAAATATACCCTGAAGGCACTGCGAATGATGTGAACACTTGTATACGGTTAGACATACATTAACTAAAATTCAGTGATGATCAGAATCACCATGTTTATTCATGGCATTTTAGCTATAGGATGTCTGAAAATCCAAAAGTCACACGTTGCAATCTTCTGAAGCAGGACGCCTGATCGTAAACGTTTGTTCTGCGGTTCGTGCCATGAGCATTTATACGCTGCTTTCAGGGCGAAGCTCGGCTATGAAAAGTATCACGTACTCTCTCCCGACATTCAGAAACCAACTGATTATCAATTATTCTAGTCCTCTCTCCTGCACACCCCTTCAGCTCGCTTGCAGCAGGCAGTAATCATTTCGCTTGCTGCTGACATAAGGTTGTCACACCCATACGCGTACTTCAAAACACAATCATCATCCAAACACACGGTTATGAATAAAGAACTTATTGTCAGGAACAGCATTCAGATTAATGCACCTGTTGCACGCGTATGGGATGCGCTCACCAATCCCGAGCAAACCAAAAAGTATATGTATGGATGCGAAGCACTCTCCGACTGGAAACCCGGAAGCCCGCTGATCTGGAAAGGTATATTTGATGGAAAAGAACTTGTTGCCGTAAAGGGAAATATTGTCGACATACGCGAGAATGAATACCTGGCGTATACCACCATCGACCCGAACATGGGGCTTGAAGATATACCCGAGAACTATGCCACCGTTACCTATACGCTTGCCGATAACAACGGCAAAACAAACCTTACAGTAACACAAGGCGACTTTGCCAAACTCGCCAACGGCCAACAACGCTACGAAGACGCCACTCGCGAAGGTGGCTGGGGACCGCTGTTAGAAGAGATTAAGAAACTGGTGGAAGCGTCTTGAAAGTGGTGATGTGTTGGCGTGTTAAAGTATTGAAGTT
>NZ_DAIQRQ010000002.1:212205-234506 GCF_036786105.1 Ohtaekwangia sp. | reverse complement strand
TCAGCTTAGAAAAAGAGACGATCTCAAAAGGTCAGCCTGCTGCAAGCAGCAACGATCTCAATGCAGTAACCGCTTTCCTTACTCGCGATTCGCCATTGCGATCTTGCATCCAACAGGCATCTTTTTTTATAACACTGCCGGATGAAGTGTCTGTATCCATATCTTATCTTTCTAATAAACTGTTGCTCTGTAACAGCTTTTGGTCAGTTTAGTGATACAACGCATTATTATATCAACGGCGCTTCTACCGGTACAATCAATAAAGTAAATGAAGGAACATCTTATGTATTAACGAACAACCTTCGCTTTAGCGTCAGTAAAAAAGACTACTCATACAACGCTACTTCAAGCTGGACCTACGGAAAGCAACTCAGCATTCTTTCAAACAATGATGTATATACCGGGCTCGACTTTAACTGGTATAAAACTATTCCGCACTTCTACTATTGGGGATTGGCAAACTTCGAGAAAAGTTACTCACTCAAGATCAACCACCGATACCAAACCGGAGCGGGTATTGGCTATAATATACTTGATCGAAAAAAGGCGCTCATCGTATTAAGCGATGGATTGCTCTATGACAAAGGAGATTTGTATGACTTACCGGAAGGCGGATCAAATCAATATGAAGTGGCGCGAAATTCATTCCGCATAAAATTCCGATTCATCATACGCGAATTTATTGTACTGGAAGGCTCACACTTTCTTCAAAATTCATTAGACGATTGGCAAGATTATATCATCAAATCAAACACATCGCTTTCCATAAAATTAAAAAAAGGAATTAGTGTCACCACTGCCCTTTCCTATAACAAACTCAGCGCCACCAGTCGCGAGAATTTGTTGTTTACCTATGGAATCACCTATGAGCGGTACTTCTGAGCATATATATACTAGTAAGGCGATGGACTCACCACAGTCCAACCACCATCGATTATCAGCGACTGCCCGGTAATGTGCCCTGCTTGTGGTGAAACCAGGAACAGGGCAGCCTGCGCTATATCCTGAGTAGTAGCAGGCTTGCCAATTGGCGTTATACGCGACCATGTATTTTCGTAAGTACTGTCGTGCATTGTGCGTTCCGTTAATGTGGCTCCAGGTGCCAATGCATTAACCGTAATTTTATACTCCGATAGCTCCACCACTAGTGTCTTGGCAAGCATCTCCAGCGCTGCTTTACTCATACCATACGCTGCCAGATTTTTATGCGCCTGGTGGCCGGTAACTGACGACATAAACAAAATGCGTCCTCCATTTTGCTGTTCGATCATTTTGCGTGCCGCTGCCTGTGCGAGAAAAAAACTTCCGCCAAGATTCACACGCATCACAGCATTAAAATCTTCCGGAGTATAGGTCAGAAATTCTCCAAAGAGTGTAATGCCGGCATTGGCAACAACAATATCAAGTCGCCCAAAATACCGCATTGCTTCCTCCACTATCGTATCAAGGAACACCGTGTCAGCTGCATCACCTGCTATAGCAATGCAAGTACCATGATGTTTTTGAACATCGGCAGCAGCTTCTTCTGCCAGCGCTTGTTCTACATCGTTCAATATAACTTTAACACCTGCTGCCGCCAGTTGTCTGCATATTTCAAGACCTATACCCTGGCCTGCTCCGGTAACAATCGCCACCTGATCTTTGAATGTTGCCATGAATGTTTGTTAATGTGAGTCACGTGTTACTTCGCTGCCCGAGCCTCCTCTCAGGTATTTCATGTCAGCTCCTACATGTGCCTGCTCCACTTGCTGCTGATAGAGATATACATATCCACGGTCGTATTGCTTATGGCGCGGTTTCCAATGCTTCTTTCGATAGGCAAGCTCTTCGTCTGATACCATGAGCGTGAGGGAACGCTTCCCAAGATCAAGCGAAATAATATCACCATCTTTTACTACAGCAAAGTTTCCGCCCAAAGCTGCTTCCGGTGATGCATGCAATACTACCGTGCCGAATCCGGTTCCACTCATGCGACCATCAGAGATGCGTACCATATCATGAACACCTTTCGCCAATAGTTTTTTAGGAATGGCCATGTTGCCTACTTCGGGCATACCCGGATATCCGATGGGTCCAACATTCTTCAGAACCAGAATACTATTCTCATCTACCTCCAGATCAGGATCGTCAATTCTGTTCTTATAGTCTTCGATGTCTTCAAACACGACCGCTTTGCCCGTGTGTGTCATCAGTTTTAAACTGGCGGCTGAAGGTTTTATTACAGCACCGTTCTCGCAGAGGTTTCCTCTTAACACAGCCACTCCTGACAATGCACTGATCGGTGCATTTATTGTGCTGATTACATCACGGTTATAGCAGGCGGCTTTCAGATAATTCTCACGTTGCGTTTTGCCGTTAACCGTTATACAATCTCCATGCAGCAGCGAGTCCAATTCTTTCATAACAGCCGGAAGCCCGCCTGCATAATAGAGGTCTTCCATAAAGAAGTTTCCGGAAGGCTGCAGATTTACCAACAATGGTACATTGGCTGAGAGTACATCAAAATCTTCCAGTGAAAGCGGAACACCAATGCGTCCTGCAATTGCCAGCAGATGGATAATAAAATTAGTGGAGCCACCAATGGCCGCATTTACACGGATAGCGTTTTCAAATGCTTTGCGCGTAAGGATATCCGAGAGCCTGATATTTTGCTGCACCATTTCAACGATACGGCTACCCGACAACTGCGCGATCACTTTTCTGCGCGAATCTGCCGCTGGTATAGCTGCATTGTCAGGAAGCGAAAGGCCAAGTGACTCTACCATACAAGCCATCGTTGAAGCCGTTCCCATCACCGCACAATGTCCACGACTGCGACACATGCATGCCTCTGCAACCGTAAGCTCTTCCTGCAACATCTCTCCAGACCGTACAGCGTCATTGAATCGCCACACATCGCTGGTGCCAATATCGCGTCCCTGAAATTTACCCGTAAGCATCGGTCCACCCGATACAACGATGGTGGGTATATTTACACTGCAGGCACCCATCACCAATGACGGTGTCGTTTTATCGCAACCGCAGAGTAACACCACACCATCGATGGGGTTAGCCCGTATTGATTCTTCAACATCCATACTGGCAAGATTCCGGTATAGCATCGCGGTAGGTTTAATCAAAGTTTCTCCGAGCGACATCACCGGAAATTCTACCGGGAATCCGCCTGCTTCCGATATACCTCGCTTGACAGATTCTGCCAGTTCACGAAAGTGCGCATTGCAAGGCGTAAGCTCAGACCACGTGTTGCAAATACCGATCACCGGCTTCCCGCGAAATTCATAATCAGGAATACCCTGGTTCTTCATCCACGCACGGTAGATGAAACCATCTTTACCTGCTTTCCCAAACCATCCCTGACTGCGAAGGTTGTCTTTCATTATATATAGTCATTCATGATTGTATCTGGTTTCCTCCCGCGAATCGCAGCCCTCACCGCCACATTATAAATATGGCAAATTTTCCCTCAATATGCTTTACCATTAAAGCTTCAAAAGATACCTTTGGTTATATAATTCCTGCGTATGAATCTTGTCTTCAAGAAGCTCAACTATAAAGATCAGCAACAGCTTCATATCATCAATTCGCCTGATAGTTTTAAAAAGGAAACGGATGAAATGAAAGACATGGCGTCTATCAAAACAACACTTGCCGGGGCGAAGGGTGTATCATTTTTTCTGGCCTTTGTTACCAAACAAAAGGAAGTGAATGACCTTACCAGCAAAGTTGCTGCCTTGCTGGAAGAAGATGGTCTTTTATGGTTTGCCTATCCGAAAGGAACCTCCAGGCGATACACTTGCGAATTTAACCGCGACAATGGTTGGGAAGAATTGGGCAAACATGGATTTGAACCCGTACGTATGGTAGCTATTGATGAAGATTGGAGTGCCCTTCGCTTCCGAAAAGCAGAGCACATTAAAACTATGACGCGAAGCGCTGCAATAAGTGAAACTGGTAAAGCAAAACTTGCATCAAAAAAAGTGAGAAAAAAAGGGTGATTCGCATCCATGATAACGGAATATGGCAAAGGAATAAATATTAGCTACCAGACTTCTCTGCATAAAGGGGAGAAAAGGGCACATTTTATTACATGTATTTTTCAGAGTGCGGCTGGTGATCTATTTTTATCGCCTGCATTTCCACTCAAAATTTTTTATCTCCATGAAATTTACGGCATTTACCTGCGCACTGCTATTCACATTGGCTGCACACGCCCAGTCTTCCTTCCTTCCTAAAAACCTGGGCGCAGGGGTAAATTCTGAATATGATGAAGTAAGCCCCGTAATTTCTTCAGACCGAAAAACCATTCTCTTCAATCGCAGGAATCATCCTCAAAATGGCTTCGGTGAAAAAAACAGTACCGATATATGGATAAGCAACCTGCAGCCGGATGGATCATGGTCTCAGGCAGAGCGATCCAACTCTCTGAACATTGGTCAGCATAACATTATACTTTCCATAACAGCAGATGGCCGCGGCTTGCTGATTAACACAGATGAAGGACTATCGCTTTCTGTCTGGCAAAATGAGGCGTGGTCTGCACCGCAAAAATTGAATATCAAAGGATCAGACGATGCTACACTCAGTGCCGATGGTAAATATCTGATTGTTCGAAAGCACAGCAAATTACTGGTGTATGAGCGCAGTGAAAATGGAAGTCTGAAAGATCCTATCACCATAGAAGGTCTGAAAGCAAAAGTAAACACTCCTTTCCTGTCAATCGACAACAAAACGCTATACTTCAGCAGTGCTAATAAAGGTAAGGGATCAGATATATACCGCGTAACCCGATTGAACGATGAGTGGAGCGCATGGTCTACACCGGAAGCATTGAACGACACTATCAATACAGCAGGTGATGAAGCCTGGTTGAGAACAAGCCTCAACGGAGCCTGGGGATATTATTCTTCCACATTCAATTCAACCGGTAAGGGAGATATATTCATGATCAAGTTATTTGAAGATCAGCCGTACGTTCTGGTTACCGGTTCGGTCGTTAATGCGAAGACAAAACGATTACTCTCCCATAAAGATGTACAACTGCTGATAAATGGTAAACCCAGTGAAAATATCGTGTTCAATCGCGACTCGGCTACTTTTAAGGCCAAGTTGCCTTTCGGAAAAGAATATACCATTACGGCAGATCTATACCAGTATGGCGCCAAACCTCTTCATGTAGATGCCACAAAGGACACAGAGTTCAGATCCTTACATGCGGATCTGGAAGAAGAGCCCGTCCCCTTTGTATTAGTGAAAGGCAAATTACTGATCAAAAATACAGATCAGACTATTCCTGCATCAGCACGCCCCAGAATTATGATCGATGGCGAAGAGATAGATTCAGCCAAGGTAGACCTTGAGAAGGGCACCTATTCTATTAAACTGAACCATGGCACAGTATACTATGTGCAGGTGAGTGCGCGGAGATTTGAATCACTTCCCGATCTCATTGATCTGAAAGGCATCGATGGCTATGAAGAGATTACACTCGATCTGCAGGCTGATGCTGAAAAAATGGCGATCGTAAGCGGTATGATCATCAACAAAAAAACCAATACTACACTTCCCCCGGAAATCAATACAGGTGTGCGGGTAGAGGGCGTCTCATCTATAGCGGCCATTGTAGATTCATTACAAAATGTATATGAGCTCCGTTTTCCGTTAAAATCGGCTTACATACTCAGTGCTGTTGCCGAGGGATTTTACCCCATATATGAAACAATAGACCTCACGCAGGAATCCAATGAAGTAAACATTACCCGCAATTTATTAATCGTTCCTTTTGAACGGGGGCAATCTGTGTTGCTGAAAGGTATATTCTTCAAACCAGATAATGTTACGCTCGATCCATCGTCATTGCCAGAGCTCGACAGACTTGTTTCATTCCTGGCGACCAATCCGAAAGTAAAGATTGAAATCGGAGCCCATACAGACCCTTCTTCGAAGGTATCAACCTTGAACCAGGCGAAAGCGGTTGCCAACTATATCACCACACAAGGGATTGCTAAAAACAGAGTCACAGCACGTGGTTATGGTTCTTCCAAACCGGTGACATCCAACAAAACTCCGGCAGGAATGGCGCAGAACAGAAGAATTGAATTTATCTTCCTTGATAAGTAACGTGACCTACAGCCGTATCTATATCGCATAGCATCAAACACATTTTTAAATTATAGGAAAGCAAAAGCCCGGTCGATTGACCGGGCTTTCTATTTTTAAACCAGTTTAAACTTCCCTGTGTTAGCTGCCGCAAGCTTCGCATGCATCCGGATTGTCAAGTGAACACATCATATCAGACATGTTCTGCTCGTATTGCAATGCGATCTGTTGTGCATCGGCAGTTTGTGTTGCTACTACGGCTATAGTTTCTGCAGTTGCCTGATCGCTCGTTGCAGATGCTTCTGCGATTGCAGCAGTGGGTTGCTGAAGCGCTGCTTTATCTAATGTAAACTTGATAGCATCGGCAGCCGCATTGGTACGCAGATAATACATACCGGTCTTCAATCCTTTCTTCCATGCATAGAAGTGCATAGAGGTAAGTTTACCAAAATTAGGATTGGTAAGGTGGATGTTCAGACTTTGTGACTGACAGATATAGGCACCGCGGTCAGCAGACATATCGATGATTGCTTTCTGCGAAATCTCCCATACTGTTTTATAGATATCCTTTATGTTCTGAGGTATCTCTGGTATAGATTGAACAGAACCGTTGGCAGCGATCAGCTTCTGTCTCATCGTTTCGCTCCACAGGCCGAGGCTCATCAGGTCTCTCATCAGGTGCTTGTTAGCAACGATAAATTCGCCTGACAATGTGCGGCGAGTATAAATGTTAGAGGTATAAGGCTCGAAACATTCATTGTTGCCCAATATCTGCGAAGTAGATGCTGTTGGCATAGGGGCTACCAGCAGAGAGTTACGCACACCATGCTTCTTCACTTCCTGCTTCAGTTGTTCCCAGTTCCAACGGCCGCTTGTAGGTGCAACACCCCACATATCAAACTGGAATATTCCTTTTGATACAGGCGAACCTTTAAACGTTTCGTATGGGCCGTTTACTTTGGCAAGCTCCATAGAAGCTTCCATCGCACCGAAATATATAGTTTCGAAGATATCAGCATTCAGGCTACGTGCCTCTTCAGAATCGAATGGCATACGTAACATAATAAATGCATCTGCCAAACCTTGTACACCCAAACCAATGGGCCTGTGGCGCATGTTGGAGTTCTTCGCTTCTACTACCGGATAGTAGTTAACATCAATTACTTTATTGAGGTTGCGGGTAGCAACTTTTGTGATTTCATATAACTTCTGATGATCGAACTTGCCGTCTTCCGTTACAAATTTTGGCAGTGCAATAGAAGCCAGGTTACAAACTGCTACTTCGTCAGGAGAAGTATATTCGATGATCTCTGTACACAAGTTGCTGGACTTAATCGTTCCCAGGTTCTTCTGGTTCGATTTTTTATTCGCAGCATCTTTGTAGAGTATATAGGGAGTTCCTGTCTCGATCTGTGACTCGAGAATCTCGAACCAAAGATCTTGTGCCTTTACCTGCTTGCGGAACTTGCCTTCTTTCTCATATTTATCATAGAGTCTTTCAAATTCTTCACCCCATACTTCAGCAAGACCGGGAGCTTCGTTCGGGCAGAAGAGAGACCACATTTCATTGTTCTCTACGCGCTGCATGAACAAATCAGGAATCCACATTGCATAGAAAAGATCGCGTGCACGCATTTCTTCTTTACCGTGGTTCTTTTTCAGATCCAGAAATTCGAAAACATCAGCATGCCAGGGTTCAAGATATATAGCAAAACTTCCTTTGCGCTTTCCTCCACCCTGATCAACATAACGTGCAGTCATATCGAAGTTACGCAACATCGGAACAATACCATTGGATGTTCCACCTGTTCCTTTAATATAAGAGCCTTTCGCGCGTACGTTGTGAATGCTCAGTCCTATACCCCCTGCCGACTGAGAAATCTTCGCGCACTGCTTCAATGTATCGTATATACCATCGATGCTGTCATCCTTCATGGTTAACAGGAAGCATGATGACAACTGAGGCTTCGGTGTGCCTGCGTTAAAGAGCGTAGGTGTTGCATGCGTAAACCATTTCTCTGAAAGCAGATTATAGGTTTCGATCGCAGCTGGTATATCTTCACCATGTATACCTACCGCCACACGCATCAACATGTGCTGCGGACGCTCTACAGTTTTACCCTCCACCTTCATCAGGTATGAGCGCTCCAGTGTTTTGAAGCCGAAGTAATCATAACTGAAGTCGCGGTCATAGATGATCGCTTCATCCAGTTCTGCCGCGTGTTCTTTAATTACCTTATATGTTTCTTTCGAAATCAGTGGAGCGTTTTGTCCGGTCTTCGAATCAACATACGTATACAGTCGCTTCATGGTATTTGAAAACGACTTGCTTGTTACCTTGTGTAAATTGGATACAGCAATACGTGCAGCCAACTTGGCAAAGTCAGGATGTTTGGTAGTCATTGTTGCTGCGATCTCGGCAGCAAGATTATCAAGCTCCTGTGTAGATACACCATCATAGAGGCCATTGATCACCTTCATGGCCACTTCTACAGGATTGACGAACTTCGGATCTAATCCGTAACAGAGTTTTTCAATACGAGCGGTGATTTTGTCGAACTTAACCGATTCTCTGTGTCCATCACGTTTTAGTACAAGCATCGCGGAAATAGGGGTTGTTTTTAGTGGAGAAGTTTAAAAAGTATTTGAATGTAATTAAAAATCTTCGTTAAGAGAAAACTTGGGAGCGCTTTCTTTTTCTGTGCTCTTCATTACTCCGGCTTTCTGATACTCAGCTACCCGCTTCTCGAAGAAATTGGTTTTTCCTCTCAGTGAGATCATATCCATAAAGTCGAATGGATTTGTAGCGTTGTATATTTTCTTGCCAACCAGTTCATTCAATAAACGATCAGCAACAAACTCTATATACTGACGCATCTGCGCTGCGTTCATGCCTATCAGATTAACGGGAAGTGCATCTGTAACAAATTCCTTCTCGATCTCAACTGCATCTTTAATGATATCGATAACGGTCTGCTCCGGAAGTTTGTTCACCACGTGTTGTGTATATAGGTGGCAAGCAAAGTCGCAGTGCAATCCTTCATCACGCGATATCAACTCATTCGAGAAACTAAGACCAGGCATCAGTCCGCGTTTCTTCAACCAGAAGATAGAGCAGAAAGAGCCTGAGAAAAATATACCTTCTACGGCAGCAAAGGCGATAAGTCTTTCCTGGAATGAGCCCTGGTTAATCCAGCGCAATGCCCAGTCGGCTTTCTTCTTCACACAATCCATAGTTTCAATCGCATGAAAGAGTTTGTCTTTTTCTTTTGGATCTTTAACATACGTATCGATCAGTAAAGAATACGTCTCGGAGTGTATATTCTCGATCGTTATCTGAAAGCCATAGAAGAATTTCGCCTCTGTATATTGAACTTCTGCTACGAAGTGCTCAGCCAGGTTTTCATTTACAATACCATCGCTGGCAGCAAAGAATGCCAGCACATGGGTAATGAAATGTCGCTCCCCATCATTCAACGTTTCCCAGTCACGTAAATCATGACTTAAGTCTATTTCCTCGGCCGTCCAGAAGCTGGCTTCCGCTTGCTTATAGAACTTCCATATATCATGTTGTTGAATAGGAAAGAGTACAAAGCGATCTTTGTTCTCCTTCAGTATGGGTTCCTCCTGGTGGCTCATGACATAAATAGGGTTTTAGGGTTAAACTAAAATATCTAAAGGGTGCCAGCATTATTATGCCAATACCTGTGTTTTTATCCGTTAAATCTTTTTGCTTTTTAAGAGCAGACCGAACGTCTGCCTTTGGTCAGCGCCAAGTGTACAAAAGAAGTAGAACGATTCTAAAAAACAAAACGTGGATTCCGGGCTGATTTCAACAAATGTGGATAACTTGTTGATGCATTGTGGATACATAAGTTCCTGTAAAATAACCCCTTAGTAATGTCATTTTCGTGTATGATTTGAGTTAATTTGATGCGATTAAAATTTTTCAAAAATTTCGACCAACATTAAGAAGTAGAAGTCGGAAAATTATTGGAGCACCTAGGTTGATATCCCGATTCTTTTCCTACCTTTGCAATCCAATTTTAAAAAGCTATGTACGCGATAGTAGACATTGCAGGCAAACAGTTCAAAGTGGCTAAAGACCAATATATCTATGCCCCAAAGATGGAAGGCGAAGTAGGAGCTTCTGTAAGCTTCGACAAAATCCTTCTCGTTGATAACGGTGGAGATATTAAAATTGGCGCCCCTACTGTAAGTGGATTCACGGTATCAGGAAAGATACTGGAACACGTAAAAGGCAACAAGGTGATTGTCTTCAAAAAGAAAAGAAGAAAAGGCTATGTGGTGAAGAATGGTCACCGCCAGCAGTACACCAAAGTGCAAATCGAAAATATCGGTTAATTCATAAACCATTAAAGACACAACACCATGGCACATAAAAAAGGCGAAGGTAAAGTTAAGAACGGTCGTGAATCGGAAAGCAAACGACTTGGCATTAAGGTATTCGGCGGCCAGAAAGTAATTTCTGGAAATATCATCGTTCGTCAGCGCGGTACTAAACATCACCCTGGCAAGAACGTAGGTATTGGAAAAGACCACACTCTGTTTGCTCTGACAAACGGTGTTGTTGTTTTCAAGAAAGGTAAATCAGACAAGTCTTTCGTTTCAGTTGAAGCTGTTGCAGAAGCTTAGTCTAAGAATCAAGTAATACATGAAAAGGCACCGATGAAGTGCCTTTTTTATTTATACACATTCGCTCCACTTCCCTTTTGTTTATAAAATGAGGTGAAACGTTTATTTCCGTTTTTCATCCGATTCCCCAGGTTTGTGATGAACGGTTAAAGAATTTTAGAAGCCATTTCACCTTAAAAGTTCCTTAAAATTTCTGTCTTGCTTTTAAAAGCATATTCAATCAGAATAAAATTCCTTTTTTCAGTACGCAAACCGTTGAATATTTTATTACTCCTAATTCTAAGGTATTTTATTTCACTACCTCATACCATACTTTAGGGGACTTACTTTAACCTAAACTTATAAACTATGAGGAAGATTTTACTCTTTGCTCTGTTATGTCTATTATCATTTCAGCTAGTAGCACAAGAGCGAACGGTTACCGGAAAAGTCACGTCTGCCGAGGATGGTACTTCTCTCCCTGGTGTAAACGTTATCCTGAAAGGTACCACCACTGGGGTGGTTACTGACGTAGATGGAAGGTATTCCATCCAAATTCCTGCCTCCGGAGGTACTTTGGTATTTACATTCATTGGTATCGAAACAAAAGAAATTGAGATCGGTGATAAATCCGTGATCAATGTGCCTCTCGCTCCCGACATCACCCAGTTGAGTGAAGTAGTTGTGGTAGGATACGGTACGCAAAGCAAACGCGACATCAGCGGATCAATTGCTTCCGTAAAAGGGAGTGACATTGCACTTGCTCCTGTACAAAGTTTTGAGCAGGCCCTCGGCGGTCGCGCAGCGGGTGTTAGCATTACGGTACCGAACGGTGTATTGAACAACCCCCCTGTTATACGCATTCGCGGTGTTAACTCTATCAACTTAAGCTCCTATCCGCTGATTGTTATCGATGGTATTCCCACTTATTCTGGCGATAACTCTACAAACTCAGCTCCTAACAACCCGCTGAGTAACCTGAATACATCTGACATTGAAAGTATCGAGGTTTTAAAAGATGCATCTGCCAGTGCGATCTATGGATCGAGAGCTGCGGCCGGTGTAATTCTCATTACCACGAAAAGAGGAGCCAAGGGTAAAAGCAAGTTCACGTATGATGCCTGGGTGGGCTGGACAAAGCCGGTTCGTCTCTTCGACATGTTGAATGCAGACGACTATATGATGATCAAGAACGAGGCTATTGCAAACCTGAACGAGAACACCAGACGTAAGACTGGCACCTACGGTACGGCTATTGAAGGCAGCTTCCGTTATCCGAAAGATGCAAACGGCAATGATATACCAACCAACACAAGATGGTATGACTATGTGTATAGAACGGGCTTTTCACATTCCAATAGCTTAAGTTTCTCCGGAGCTTCTGATAACACATCGTACTATATGTCGGTAGGCCATACCAAGCAGGAAGGTATGTTGAAGAGAAACGAATTTGAGCGTACATCGCTTCGCCTGAACCTCGATCATAAAGTATTTGACCGGTTCACTATCGGCACAAGCTTTTCTTTTGCCAACATTACAAACTCTGCACCCAACTCCGGTTCTTTGAGTGGTCAGGCATATGGAACTGCTGGTTTGGGAAGATTACCGCTTGTGTTACCTCCTAACGTTGCCGCTTATAATGCTGACGGTACTTACAATCTGAACGGTGCTGGTTTGGGAGCAGGTGGTAACCTGAACCCTACATCAAACCCAAGCAGCCCGGGTGCGCTGGTAACAGGATACTATAATCCTGCATTGATCCTTGATAAAAATACGTTCACGTCCGAAAGCAATCAGGTTCAGGGAAATATATATGCCGCATGGGAAGTTGTGAAAGGCCTGACCTTGAAGACCACCTACGGTATAGACAGAATATCATTCGAAGATATATCTTTCCAGACATCGCTTGGTGGCGATGGATACAACTTAGGAGGTTCTGCTACGAACAATTATAGAACCAACAAACGCTGGAACTGGCAGAACACTATTCAATACGACCTTGAAGTTGGCAAACACTTCGTCTCTATTTTGGCGGGTGGCGAACAACAATATACCAAGGTTGACCGATGGGGTGCTCAACGCACATCTATTGCAGATGTCTACTTCACAACCTTCGAGGGTAACTATACAAACATTGCTGTAGCAAACAACCTGCAAGGAGAAAACTACCTGGTTTCTTATTTCAGTCGTATCAACTATGACTTTGGCAAAAAATATTTTGTTTCCCTGAATGTAAGACGCGATGGCTACTCTGCGTGGGCTGATAAATATGGTAACTTCTACGGCGCATCCGTTGGATATACTATATCGGAAGAAGACTTCTGGAAGAACAACCCTATTCTGGGTAGTATTAACTTCTTCAAGTTAAAAGGCAGCTATGGTGAAGTTGGTAACAGCCAGGGTGTAAATGATTTCGCATCATTGAATACATATTCTTCCGGATTGTATGGCAGTGCTGCTACATTAGGATATAACCAGGCAGGGAATTCTTTACTCACTTGGGAAACCAGTAAGAAAACGGATGTTGGATTTACATACGGAATTTTACACGACAGAATTCAAGGTGAGTTTTCGTGGTATAGAAATCTTGTTGATGGACTTATTCTGGATGTTGCCCAGGCGCCTTCAAAAGGTATTCCTAATCCTACTACTGCCAATACAATTCCTGCCAACATTGGATCATTGGAGAATAAAGGAATTGAATTCAGCATTAAATTTAACGCAATCAGCAACGCTGACTTTAGCTGGATAATTGGCGGTAACGTTACTACGCTTAAGAACAAAGTGTTGGCATTAACATCCGATGCCGATCGCATTGGTACAGCGACTTCTTCTTTAGAAACTTCTAACTATACAACAGTAGGTCGTTCGCTTGGAAGCATTCTGGCGGTTCCAACCATCGGCGTAAATCCTGACAACGGAAGACGCTTGTTTGTAAAAGCTGATGGAACCATAGTTCAGTACGATCATGGAGGTGCCGGCACTGGCTGGAGTACGCTGGAAGGCAATGCTATATCTGCTCCTACACAATTGCAGGATGGCGTTTACTACAATGCTATACCAAAATGGTATGGTGGCCTTGACAATACATTTAAGTATAAGAATTTCGACTTGGGTATATTTTTCCAATTCTCGGGAGGCAACTATATCTACAATGGTACAAAATCAGGCTTGCGTGATCAACGCTTCTGGAATAACCACACCGATGTATTGGATCGCTGGACTCCGGAGCATACCAATGGTTCCATCCCTCGTGTTGTATATGGTGATAACATTTCTAACGGAACTGCACTGGTTATTTCTGAGAATGTGGAGAAGGGAGATTTCATCCGCCTGAAAAATGTTTCCCTCGGATATAGCGTTCCTAAATCTATCCTTGAGAAAATCAAAATTGCTAATGCCCGTATTTATGGCCAGGTGCAGAACGCATTCCTCATTACCGGCTATAAAGGTATAGATCCTGAAATTTCATCGAACGGTAACAGTACAACTGGCGGTAGTGTAGACAGAAACTCCGTTGGGCAAGCCAGGACTTTCACGGTTGGTGTAAACGTAGGTTTTTAAACTATAATGAATTACGAGAATGAAAAATTTATATAAGATATATAAGAAGGGTACGACACTGGCTTTTATCTCGGTGTTTACATTCGGTGTCTTTTCTTGCCAGACAGATCTGCTCGATCCGGTTCCGAAAACACAGCTCATCGATCAGTATGCTTTTGATACTCCCGATCGTGTTTCATTACAGGTAAATAACCTCTACACAGCCGTAAAGAACGGCCAGTTCCTTGGTGGTCGATATCAGGTTTATAACGATATACGTGCTGAAGATTTCCTGAACAGAACCACTAACGGTGTTACAGGTTTATTGGTTTGGAACCAGACCGTAACTGAAACTTCTCAGAATGATGTAATCAGTCTCTGGAATACTGCTTATGCCGCTATCAACCAGATTAACGTATTCCTGCAAGGCCTCGAAGATAACGATGCTAAATTTGTTCCTCCGGTTTTTGCATCAGACTATAAAACGGTTACACTTCCTGCATTCAAAGCTGAGGCAAGATTATTAAGAGCGCTGTCATACCACTGTTTGCTGCAGATATATGCCAAGCCTTATACACTGGGCAACCCCAGCGTAAACAAAGGGTTACCACTCCGTTTGCAGGCTGAGACTTCGCTGGCGAACAACGACTTGAAAAGGAGCAGCGTTGAAGAAGTATATTCACAAATCATAAGTGATCTTGATTTTGCTGAACAAAACCTGCCATTGACGTATGGTTCTTCTGCGGCTACATTGAATGTAACCCGAGCTCATAAAAATACAGCGATTGCATTAAAGACCAGGGTATATCTTACTATGGGCAACTATGCTTCGGTTATAACGGAAGCCAACAAGATTGTATCAGAAACTGTTCCTTTCAAAGCTGCCACCGGTGTGCCGCATGCGTTGCAAGCTTCTATCGCTTCTGTATTTGCATCACCTCAGGAAACTACAGAAAGTATACTCTCTTTCCCTTTTACAGCTCAAAACGCTCCCGGCACACAAAACCAGTTGGCATTCTATTACCGTTCGTCTTCTACGTCCTCTACAAATCCTGGTGGTGGTGAATATAGTTTGAATCCCAAGAAAGGTGTAGGTATATTGGGAGATACAGCCGGTTGGCCTGTTACCGATGCACGCAGATCATTTGCCTATAAAGTAAGCACCGAATACTTCTGGGGTAAATATCCTTCCGGAACACCTTACATAGATAAGGCTCCTGTAATTCGCTATGCCGAAGTGCTTCTTAATTTATCGGAAGCTATTGCAAGAACTACAGCCGATGTTGACGCAAAGGCTCTTGCACTGTTAAACGCGGTGCGTCAGCGTGCTGATGCCAGCGTTACACTTGCACCAGCCGATAACGCTGAATTGCTGAGTGCTATAAAACTTGAAAGAAGAATAGAATTTTTAGGTGAAGGCATTCGCAGCATGGACATTCTTCGATTGAATGAAGACTTCCCTGCGAAAGCTTCCGTAGGTGCTGTTCCCAGCACGGCGTTAAATTATATATGGCCTATTCCTGCACCTGAATTGGCTGCTAACAAATTGATGGAACGCAATGAATAAGACATAATCTTCATAAAACGAGAAGGCCGCTCACATAAGCGGCCTTCTTTATTTCCAATCTCGTATTAAAAGAACGGAGCTATCTGTGATTATCCCAATGCTTCTACCGCGGTTACTTCACCAGGCATCATGCGTGTGAAGAGATTTTCTATACCGGCCTTTAGCGTTACCATAGAGGAAGGGCAGCCGCTGCAGGAGCCTTGCAATCTTACTTTCACAATACCTTCGTTGAAGGAGTGATAGGTAATAGCGCCACCATCCTGCTCTACTGCCGGACGGATATATTCATCCAGAATTGTCTTTATTTTTTTGATGGTCTCAGTCTCTTCTTCTGCCGAAAGAGGCTCATCCTTTACTTCGATAATGAATTTCCCTGCTTCCAGGTATTTCCTGATATATTCTTTTAAAGTGCCCTGTATCTCCAACCACTCTACGTCTTCCTTCTTTGTGATGGTAATAAAATTGCTGGCAAAGAAAACGCGATCCACAAAAGGGAATGTAAATAACTCCTGTGCCAATGGCGAAATGCTGGCACTTTCCGCATCGGGAAAATCAAAGCTCATAGCCTCGGGCACGAGCATTTCGTTCACCACAAATTTCAATGAATTTGGATTCGGGTTCGATTCCAGGTAGATATGAACATTTTTAGGGGCGGCCTGTAACATGATTTCTGTTTTTATATTTCCGGAACAAAATTAAGCGATTTTAGTTCACGGAAACAGTGCCCCGGTCAGACAGAAGAAGGTTATTGATCACTCGGAGTTTCCGCATCCAATGCATTTTCCCAGCGGCTTACTACGGCTGTGGCGATGCTATTGCCAATTACGTTGGTAGCACTGCGCCCCATATCAAGCAACGGATCAATACCGATTAACAATGCCAAACCAGCTTCCGGAATATTAAATGTGGCCAGTGTGCCTGCAATAACCACCAGCGAAGCACGCGGCACTCCGGCAATGCCTTTACTCGTTACCATCAGCACAAACAGCATGCTCAGCTGTGTACCCAGAGGCAAGTGAATGTTATACGACTGTGCGATAAAGAGGGAAGCAAACGTCATATACATCATGCTCCCATCAAGATTGAATGAGTAGCCCAGCGGAAGCACAAAGCTTACGATCTTATCCTTGCATCCGAATTTCTCCAGCTCCTCCATCGTCTTGGGAAAAGCTGCTTCACTGCTGGAAGTACTGAAGGCCAATAGCACGGGCTCCCGAAGGTGCTTGATCAAATTAATAACGCGCTTGCCAACAATGACCAGCCCTGCCATGATCAGAAATGCCCACAGAAGACCCAGGCCTATATAAAATTCTCCAATGAAAAGTGAATAGGTTTTAAGAATCCCAAGACCTTGTTTTGCAATTACCGCAGTCATGGCACCAAATACAGCAACAGGTGCAAAGTTCATTACATACCCGGTAACTTTCAGTATAACATGTGCTATAGCATCAAAAGCTTTGATAACAATTTTTCCATGTTCGCCTATGGCAGCCGTTGCAATTCCGAAGAATACGGCAAACACTACAATCTGCAGAATCTCGTTCCTGGCCATTGCATCAAATGCAGAGCTTGGGAACATGTGATAGAGAAAATCTTTCAAAGAAAAGCCAGTATTGGTCACTACACGATCCGTGCTCTCGGGCAATGGCAAGTGCATCGCGGTTCCGGGCTTGAAAAGATTTACCAGAATTAATCCCAGCAGCAGGCTTAAAAGCGAAGCACTGATAAACCACAAAAGTGTTTTGCCCCCGATGCGCCCCACCGTATTGATGTCGCCCAGTTTGGCTACGCCTACTACCAATGTGCATAGTACCAGCGGCGCTACAATCATTTTGATGAGACGTAGAAAGACATCTGCCATCAGCGTGAACGGCTCTACCTTTTTATCACGGGCGGTTATGGCTGCACTGCGCTGCGTCACGATGGTTTTTTTCTCAGCCTCTAGTTTTTTATACACAATACTGTCGGTAGTGGCATTTATCTGGCTGTTGAGCAACTCTATTTTCGCATCAGCATTCGCGATGTGATCATTTTCTTCGTTGATATAGTTTTTATTCAGAATAAAGCCTAACGAGATACCCATCAGCAATGCGACAATGATATATAACGTAAGTCTGTTCTTCTTCTCAGGTCTAATTTCAGCCATAGGACGTTCTTAAACGATTTAGCGTGTGCCCGTAAATCCTTGCGGATTAACGGTTATACGTTGGCGCAATATACTGGAAAAAGCCGTTGGTGCGAACGATTTAAACAATGCTACAACAGTTTCTTAACATACTATCTTTTCCATTTCAAAAAAGTTAACTTCCGTGATGAGTAAACTATCGTTGTTTTTGATTTTTATCTGTGTTTCGGGTTATGCGCAACAAGACAGTATACCGATGAAACACTTCCGATTTACACCACTGCCGGTGATTTATTATTCGCCGGAAACCCGCCTGGGTTTTGGTGCGTTGTTGGCGGCCAACTTCGAAACTTCAAAAGCGCTTGATACCACCACAAAAAAATCGTACGCGCAAACTTATTTTCTCTACACAATCAATAAGCAATACGATTGGGGAACCATGATGCGTATGTATACACCGGGTAATAAATATATAGTGTATGGAAAATTTAACTATACATTCTTCCCCGAGTATTATTATGGCATTGAAACCGAAGATCCTGAATCAAAAAAAGATACCATCCAATATAACCGCATTGGTGCCGATGTAAGGCTTTACAAGCTGTTAGCCAAACATTTCTTTGCCGGTATAGCTGGACGCTACAACCGCATTACCAATATCGATGGCGGGCAAGGACACTTCATAGAAGATAAGCCTCCAGGCTATAATGACTATTGGGTATTGGGAGTTGCACCCGCCTTCACCATAGAAACCCGCGATAACTATGTATATCCCCGAAAGGGTTTTTACCTGGAAGCACTGTACTATATTTACCCGACCTGGAGCCGAAAGACGTATCGTTTTCAATCCTTCAAGCTTGACATTCGTCAATACTATCCTGTAAACCTGTTTAGCACTATTGATGTTGTAGCATTTCAATTCCTGGCGAATGTAAATACAGGGCACGTGCCTTTTAAAGATATGGCAGATATCGGGGGATCATATACGATGCGTGGATACTATACCGGCTTTTATCGATATAACAACCTATATGCATTTCAGGCCGAATTTCGCACGCAGCTCTGGTGGCGTCTCGGGCTTGCCCTATGGGCGGGTGGCGCATTAACACCAGAGAAATGGTATACATTTTTTGATCACACCATTAAACCGAATGCAGGCATAGGTTTGCGTATTATGATGAACCGAAAAGACCGGCTCAACGTAAGGGTCGATCAGGGCTTTGGTAAAAAAGGACAAAGCGGCTTTTATCTCGATATAGCAGAAGCGTATTAAAGCTTTGAGGTTTTGGCACGCAACAGAAAATCTGCCAACACCAATGCCGCCATCGCTTCAACGATAGGAACAGCGCGTGGCACTACGCAGGGATCATGACGACCTTTTCCACTCACCGTAGTTTCATTACCATGCTTATCTACACTGGCCTGATCCTGCATAATGGTGGCCACCGGTTTAAAGGCTACATTAAAGTATATATCTTCACCATTGGATATACCACCCTGAATACCACCTGAGAAATTGGTTTTGGTCTTGATCTTTCCGCCTTCGTTGTAGAATTCATCATTGTGTTGCGAGCCGCGAAGCCGCGTGCCTTCAAAGCCACTTCCGTATTCAAAACCTTTTACAGCATTTATACTCAGCATGGCTTTACCAAGCTCGGCATGAAGTTTATCGAATACAGGTTCGCCTAGTCCCACCGGTGTATTTTTAATTACTGCGGTAACAATACCGCCAATCGTATCCCGATCCAGTCGTACCTGGTCAATCAACGCAATCATCTTTTCAGCCGTATCAGCATCGGGACAACGCACAATGTTATCTTCAGTTTTAGATAAGTCGAGTTGTGTATAGTGTGGCGCAGTTATCTCGCCAACTTCTGATACAAATGCATTGATCTCCATATCATGTTGTTTCAAAAGTAGCTTCGCTATAGCTCCGGCAGCTACGCGTGCTGCTGTTTCGCGTGCAGAGCTTCTGCCTCCTCCGCGATAGTCGCGCACGCCATATTTAGCTTCGTAAGTATAGTCGGCATGCGAAGGACGAAACGTTTCTGCTATATGACTGTAATCTTTACTGCGCTGATCCTGGTTTTCAATTACTATAGCAATGGGTGTTCCGGTTGATTTACCTTCAAACACACCACTTAGTATTTTGAATGTATCATCTTCTTTCCGCTGTGTGGTAATTTTAGATTGGCCGGGTTTTCTGCGATCAAGCTCAGATTGAATGAAGGCTTCATCAATTACCAAACCGGCAGGACAGCCGTCAATCACTACACCAATGGCCGGGCCGTGCGACTCGCCAAAGGTTGATATCTTAAATAAAGTTCCGTAAGAATTGCTCATGCGGGGTCGAAGATAGCGGAAGGTTGTGAATTAAAATTAAAAGGCGAAGTTCTTTTTATAGCGTGCTACTTCTTGAATATGAGAAAAGCCGCGCCCGCCAGCATCACTACTATAAATCCGTTGAACAGCCATGGCTGCCAACGATCGTTCGCGATGGTTTGAAGCTTGTTATCTGCAGCATCGATCTTATCGTAGAAACTTCCCAGATCGTTGGATTGAATCGCTTCATTCTTTTTGCTCTCTCCCGTTACATATACTGTAAGTTTGGATTTGAGTGTATCATACTTTGCTTTTTCCGGATTGAAGAACACCCACTGAAAGTAATCGCCCAGTTTATACTCGCCGGGTTCTTTCGGAATCATAAAATAACTGAACGACTTGGTGCCCGTTACGCGATTGTTTTGTCGTGTTATATTCTGCTCTACGTTGGGTTCATAGAACTCAAAATTGCCATCGCGTTTCAAAACCGGTTTCTCAATAGCCGATATATTTCCTTCACCATAAATATTGAATGAGTATGGAGCACTGTTGCCGGTTTCCAAATCTACGTTTCGCATGCGCTCATCCAGATGATAATCGCCAACGGCCACTACATCTTTCAATGGATGCGGAGGCAGCGGCTTAACATTTACCCGTTTGGGTTTACTGCGAAAAGTTTTGAAATCCTCTTTCCTGTTCTGACCAAAGAAGGAAGGATTCTTCGCCACTTTATACTTAATCATCTTCATATCAAACGCAGGAAACACAACAGGCTCTGTGTTCAGCGGATACAGGGTTGCCTGGTATATTTTGTACTGTGTATAGTCTTTGCCGTTAATGGTAACACTCTCGCCTTCTATATTCTCGATATTGAAGTTTTCTTCCCAGCAGTTGGCAGGCTTTACTTTCTTGAGTATATCTGTAATCTGTTTTCCTAATTCATAGAATTGCAACGGTGCTCGGTTATCAGCAGCCACATAAAATGAAATGGTGGTGTTGAATCCTTCGCCTACATATACATTATCTTTACTCGTTGTCAATGCCAGAAAGGCATCGTCTTGTATATCTATAAATTCAGTTTCGCCACGGCCAAAGAAGTCATCAGGGCGATCGAAGAAATCGCGCATCGGATCGCGTTGCTGCTGCAAGGGAGGGCCAACCTTTACTTTCTTGCCCGTTACATTTATAGGCTTGTCGTTTACTTTTAATGTAAAAGACGGAACAGTGATCACACCTTGCTTCAATGGCAGGTACGTCATGATTACACTTTGTGACGAAGAAATCTGACCATTAATAATGTTGGTGCTTGACTGCGTAGAGGTACCGCGTTTTTTGAATCCCGCTATCTCGGGAAAATTATCATAACTCTTCAGGCGATCATTTTGTACCGTGATGGTAATTGTCCACGCCTGGTTCTCACCGATCTCGTCTGGACCTAAAACTACCTGTGCATTCTGCGCCTTCACAGCGATCGATAAGAAAATTACTGCTAAAAGTGCTATGCTTGCCTTTATCGAAAAAAATCTATGCATACGAAAATATAATCGTGATTAGTCGTTACAAAAATACTGAATAGCCCAATGGCATCTAATCAGCAAAGCGCTAATCGGCCGAAAGCTGCTTTTTTTGAAGTTAACAGGGGCCTAAAGTACCCTTAATTTTAAGGTATGATGATAAAAGTTGCTGATTGTTCTTTTGGATGTTCAGATAATTTTCTACCTTAACAGTTGTTAGGGATAACCTATTTTTTTAACTATCAAATTTTGCCATGCTGCATTACGCGAAAACCGTTCTGACAAAAGTTAGTTTCGATGCTCTTCTCTTCGAGAAAGAGCTTCGGAAAGCTATCAAACTATTGATAGCTGAAGAAGTAAACGAACTCAAACGCTGGTGCTATACCAGGTTTGGGACAGAACATGAAGCCATCCTGAATCGGTGCTTTGTGGTAGCCTAAAGTAGAAAACTCATTAACCGGAAACTTTGACCCCCGATTTTGCCAAGAAGTCGGGGGTT